>JAAZNS010000256.1 GCA_012798185.1 Chloroflexota bacterium
AGTAATGATAGCAATCCACTACCACAAATCCCTTTTGGTTTTACATTCCCGATTACGCGGTATGTTGGTTCATATGTTCGATGACTTATCCATACCTCTTCAATTGCACCTTTAGTAGCTCGCATTCCGTGTGAGACTCCCGCGCCTTCGAATGCTGGTCCAGCTGAACATGCACAGGTAACTAACCATTGTCGAGAACCCAATACTATTTCCCCGTTAGTACCAACATCCATAAATAAAGTTAATGCTTCAGTACTGTCCATTCCTATTGCATAAACACCAGCAGAAATATCTGAACCCACATAACTGGCAACACCAGGCAAGCAGTCAACAATAGCCTGTGGACACACATTTATTCCAATATCAGATGCGCTAAATATTGGTATATGATTAATCGCTGTTATGAAAGGAGATAGTCTGATACTTTCTGCAGGAATACCCAATAAAAAATGGATCATTGTGCTATTTCCCGAGATCATTACTTTTACAATATCTTGTTCTGTTACCTGATACTCCTTCACATTTTTACACGCCATATTAATTAACTCATTAATTGTTTTTAAAACCAATTGTTGCATTTCCTGGATTCCGCTCTCATTATTTGCGTAAATTATTCTGGATATGACATCTTCCCCTCTCGAAATTTGATTATTATACTCAGATGTTTGTGCGTGAACTTTTCCGGTTATCAAATCTATCAACCAAATCGTTACAGTAGTTGTTCCGATATCTACAGCAACGCCCCATAATGGTGCGTAATTATCAATGTACCCAGGTAGTATATCGATCAATCTTACGGTCTTCGATTCTTTGCTTTCTTGAATATCCAGCACTACACTTACTTCCCATTTCCCATCACGTAATATTTTTCCCATATTTTTTAATAATGGCAATGAGATTAAACATGAGCTTATCCCATATTTCTGTTTTAATCCCAATAATAAGCGATTATAATCGTCAGTCTTGTCTTCTAAATTGGGTTCCGTGAGTTGAACATATATCCTCTTTGAAGTTTGATTTTCATCTGGATCATAACCAATCGGAACAGATACTTCTTCCGCAATGCGATCGGAAGATAGTTTTCGTTCGATTTTTTCTTGAGGCGGCACAACGACAACGACATCCCCCTCGACCACCGTTTGACAAGCCAATGCAAATCCCTCCTCAAGTTCTTCTTTTGAAAGATGTATTTTGCTGCGTTGCCTAACCTTTCCAGTTTTAACTTGTACGATACATCTTCCACATCGTCCTTGGCCGCCACATGGTTGTAAAACATCTATTTTCGCTAATCTTGCTGCTTCAATCAATAATGATCCGGATGGAACAATAACCGGTGTTTTTACACCAGCAAATGTCACTTTATGCTCAACCATGTTTTTCAGTTATCTATAAATAACCCAACTTGAATGAGGCACCAGGTTTTTCTATTTACAAGGCTAACTTTAAATACTTAGGAATATCAACCGCCTCGCGTGGGCCGACCCGAATATCCCATTCTGGCAATTCGTTTTCCAATTCTCCTGATAATACAGCCACCGCGCCTGGAATGACGATTCTCTTTTTGCTTACTTTATCGCCAACACCAAATCCTTTTACGGCTTTAGCAATTCTTTCTGCATCGAATTTACCGGCAGCCCAGGCGGTTAACACACTCATTCCTTCCGCATCTGCTACCAGCAACCATGCCGGTATTCCAGAGCTTTCCACTTCATTGGCAACACTAAAATATGTAATACTAAAATTAGTCGTTACCAAGACTGGATTATCGAATTTGGGGTTATTAATTTCATATATTCCTGGTGTTACTTGAATTGGTTTTTGGGGATCAGTATAGATATTCTGCCGTAACACCAATAATGGATATAATAATTCTTTAGCGAATGAATCTAACACAATAAATCCCGCATATTTTGTGATCGCTTGAACAGCCGTGACCTGATTCGTTGGAAAAACAATTGTTGGATACCCCAAAGCCCGGAAGTTCTTTTTTATCGATAGCCTTCTGATTTGCGTATTCAAAAATAATGATGAGCTTAAATCAGTTTGTGATGGATACAGCACAAGATCTTCCACGCCCTTTGTTTTTATTTTTTCTGCTAATTCAGCCATCACATCTAAATTATTAGAAATTACTGTAGTTGCACAAGAATATTTCTTACAGATATCAGAAATTTTTTCCCAATTATTAATATCTGCTCCATGAACAAGGGCTGTTTCTCCCTTAATACATTCCAATCCCGCTTCAATAAATTCAGGATTATTATTAATAAGAATAAGCGGACGTTTACTTACACTTCGTATCGCTTTAATTGCGGTTTTAAAATTTTCATGACTCCCCGAAATCCCCTCAATAGCAAATCCATCGATAGTTAAATTCATGCCAACATAATTCACTTCATACGAATCTGCTTCCTGACACTTTAGTTTTATTTCGTTCTCGGTCAAATTATCAGTTATTTTTATGAATATTCCCGGTTTATTGTAAAAAGTTTTTTCATGCCTAAATAAAACGACTTCATTCCCCGCCTTTACTTCATAGCTATCTGATTTTAATGTAATCAAACGTATCGGCGGTGCTGATGATTCTGCCAATTGGGCTTTCGATTCTTCTGTAACGTAGGGGCAGGCAGATAATTCTACTTGTTTTGCAGCTAATTTCATCGCAAACGCAAGACAAGTAGGGAACCCGCATTCTTTGCAATTAGTTTGAGGTAAAAGTTTATAAATTTGGATGCCAGAAAGTGCCATCGCTCTCTCTCCTGAAGAATTTCCTTATTGCTTTTTCCCTTTTATTCCTAATTTGCAGGAATCTGCATTAGTTCATGAATAGCCTCTTTGATATGTTTGAGGCTTTCGGGATGTCGCAGCACAACAATATCTGCACCAGATTCCAAAAGGGCGGTTGCAGTGATTATTTCCCAATTGACTGCTCGTTTATTCCAATCACCCCACGCAGGGGGTACTCCTTCTCCAACTTTTGCTTCTTTTGTCTTCCAGGTTTCGTACCCAGGGGTAACGATCATGGGGAATTGCGTCATACTGTCTCCCTGTAATGCAGCTAACCGTAATCTTTCCATCACTGAAAAACCGTATTCTATTCCA
>JAAZNS010000257.1 GCA_012798185.1 Chloroflexota bacterium
CTAAAAACCGATAATTCACTGGGCGGTGTGAAAGCAAAGGGTGAGGAAAATAATTTCCAATCCACATCTGCACCCCCAACACTTCCTCCAGAGTAATAGTCTGCATTTAAGGTAATATCAAAGCTGGAACCGTTTAATACATTTTCAGGGCTTGCAGTCACATCGATCAAAAATTCTGGTTTACGATAC
This sequence comes from Chloroflexota bacterium, assembly GCA_012798185.1. Lineage (GTDB taxonomy): Bacteria > Chloroflexota > Anaerolineae > Anaerolineales > UBA4823 > JAAZNS01. The sequence goes on from JAAZNS010000257.1 coordinate 190, forward strand.
TCTGCTACGTTGAACGATACCGAACTAAAGACATTCTGGCTATCCGGCTTCATAACGTTGATCGTATAACTACCTAGGGTGGCTTCTTTATCTAGTAAATATTCTCCATCGAAACTACCAAAACGGGATAACTTTAATGTTTGAGTGAAAACCGTTTTTTCGTAATTTTGAATATTAATTTCGATATCTTCATAATCAGGAAGGCTGTATTTCAAATCATCATCTAATCGAAGAATTCCTTGGAAATACACTGGCTGCCCTGGCCGGTAAATCGGTCGATCGGTATATAAATAAGCTGTCGGTTGATCAGGTCGGGTGTAATAAGTGCTCCAGATGCCGTAATCATCAAACGATGCACCGCTACCCCAATCGCTGACAGCAAAACCGAAATTTGTCCCATCGCTAGAAATAGCATACCGAGGTTCATAGGGATCCTCAGGTGCAGAGATATTCATCGAAACCAAGCCATCAGCATCGCTAATCCCTTCATTCAGAGGCTTGAAATACTTATCATAAACAACCAGCTTAACCCCGGACACGGGTTTTCCGCTTTCTAAATCGGTATACCATATCAATGATTCGGTTTGTGTCGTTTTGAATGTCAAATTTCCATTCGCAACGATGATGAAGCGAGTATCGAGAAATGGTGAAGTATGATATACATCCGGTGAATTTAATGTCAAAAAATAGAATCCAGGAGCAAGCGGTTCACCATTTTGCATTGCCATTTGATATTTAGTGAGTTTTCGTTCATTTAGTTTCGCAGCTTGTTTATCGGATAAACTCCACACAAGATTTTGAATTGGCGGGTTATACTCCCATTGAGAGATACTCCCATTAACCAATGAGATAAACTGTTCACTGCTAAGTTTAAATAGCTGAAAATCCACGCTTTTTACATTGACCAAATTGGCATAAAACGAATAATATTGGGGGTCATTATTCGCTCGGAATAATGCCGGAGTATAAGGCATTTCTAAATTGGCTTGTGGTGAATAAGCAGCTGTCGTGAAGCTAAACCGGCTGGTCGTTGTAATTTGATTCCCATAAATATCCGTCATACCAGGCAGGAGTTGAAGCGTATACCTCGTCGATGGTTCCAGTACGTAGGCATGAAAACTCCAATCCCATTCGTTATACCACCATTCCAATTTTTGTTTTGGAGCAGGTGATAGTACGATTTTTTCTTTTACAGTATCGATTTTCATTGGAGATACAAATTGAATTGAGATTTCACTTGAGTAAGTATCTTGTGTTGATTGATCGCTTGGATATATCGATTTTACAGCAGGGGCTTGAACGGTTGTAAAATTCCATAATAATCCAGAGCTCAAACTACCACCATCTTCCGCTTTTGCTTCAGGTTTTAGACTTAATATATAGTTTGTTGCTAACTGCAAACGTTGTGTAGGTGTAATAATTAGCTGAGTTGCCTCGCTATTCCAGGTTTTGGTTAACTCAATGCTTTTATTTTCCCCAATAGAAATCGATAATGCGTCTTCAGTGCTTGTTTTATTCATCGGTTGGAGAAAATCGATGACGAAAAACTCATCTAACAGAACGTTCTGATAGTAATCTTGCGGATTCACTGTATTATTACCCAGCATAAATTGACCAATGCTAGGCGCAACAGTTTTGAACTTCCATGAATAATCATTGGATAACTGAGATGTCTTATCAGCATCTTGCAATCCAGCTTTGATCCTTACGCAATATTCAGTAGCGCCTTTAAGTGCCTTATCTGGACGAAACGCATACACTGACGTGGAAATCCATTCACCTTGACCGGATATTTTTGGGGAAATTTCTAAAGGGGATGGTAAATTGGATTGTTCCTCACTGATTACCAATGGAACTACCGGTCTATTGAAAATCACAGTAATAACAGCATTGTTGGCTATATTGGTTGCACCATCCGCTGGAAATACCTGACTGATAACTAACTCTCCAGGTGTGTTATAAAATACCGAAATAGGCTCGCTCAAGGCAACCCCTTTGGCACTCACAGCTTTTTCTGTAATAATTACTTGATAGACCGAATTTTTGGTTAATTCGCTTTCCGGTACAAATTGAAGTTTGTCCTTTCCCTCCCAAGAGGTTTTCCCAGCGACTTCTTTTCCGTTATCATCGATTACCTTAAAAATCTCATCGCCTGTTTCAGTATTCATCGGTTGATCAAATTGAATAACGATTTTCCCCGACAAAGGTAATTCTTTTCCTTTTTGAGGCTGCATGTCGATGATTTTTGGCGCTAATGGTGTCCCGGAATCAACAATCTCTACCATTTCCGCTCCCGAAGGAGTGGTCGATTCAGGTGGGGCTTGAGTTTTAGATATTTCTGTCGGTTTTTTAATTGTTAATACGATACTGATAATGAATATTCCCACTAGAATTATAATAATCCATAACAGTTTGGGGAATTTATTAGACTGGTTTTCTACAGGATTGGCATTTTGACTCATATTTAAATCCTCAAATGAAAATTTCCCAATTTTTTAAAGTTTAAATGAACCTGCTATAGTAATTTTCAGGTAAATGAAAAATCGATTCACCAGTGTTCATAGCGAACCAAATCGCTTAGCGGTTTTCGCTGCTTCGGTTTCGGTTCATCGGCTGGATAACCCAGGGGTGAAAAAATTAAAGGAATAACGGATTCGGGGGTGCCAAGGAATTCTCTGGCAGCTTCCAAGTCGAAATTCGCTATCCAGCAAGTACCTAACCCCAAATTTGCAGCCATTAACGTCATATGATCGACTGCAATAGCGACATCGACATCAACGTAACATTTCCCATCTCTTCGAACCCAAGCCTCATCAATTACTGCGCAAACGCAAATTACCAGCGGCGCTGAAACAAACCAATCCGGGCGGTATATCTTTTTAAGCTGTTCTTCCTTCCCAGCTGTATGGATGATGATGATTCGAAAAGGCTGAAGGTTTTTTGCTGTTGGTGCTAATCGCATGCTCTCGAGGACTTGTGTAAGTTTTTCGTCTTCTACTGCTTTGGGTAAATATGACCTTACACTATATCGTTTTGAAATCAATTCAGAAAAATCCATAGCTATCCCTTTCGATTCTTACCACTTTTATAGATAGAGGTTATAACCTTTATTATTGACGTTTTTTGTTTTAGTTCCCATTTATGGTGAAAATGTTACGAATTCATATATTTTCACCATGAAGCAAAAAAGATTTAGGTATTATAGCCCGATTTTTATTACCAAGGCTTAAAAACGTCTCATGTACCAGCTATTTTCATCTATAATTAATCAACCAGTTTACTTATCAACATTCTAGAGATTCGTATATTTTTCAAGGATTATTTATGAAAATGTCAATCCAATCAGTTGATTTTTATTTTCAAATGGGGGAATATCAAAATTCAATACAAGCTGCTTTTCAACGCTTTAAACGCGGCAATATTCTGAATAGGATTTGGGAGCATGATTATACAGTATGGAAACCCTCCCCTGCTGAGATATCCAACCGCCTTGGGTGGCTGGATATTTTCGAAGACTTATCGCCGCAGAAGATAAATGAAATGGTCGCCCTACAAAAATCATTATTTCAATCGGGGTACCGACATGCTGTATTACTGGGTATGGGCGGATCAAGTTTGGCTCCTGAACTTTTTTCGATGATTTTTCAACCAGAAAGTCCTTCTCTCTCTCTCAAGATATTGGATAGCACCTGCCCGCTTTCGGTTAAAGACATTGCTGACAAATTTGATTTAACAAGGACGATATTTATTGTTTCGACGAAATCTGGCACAACAGAAGAAACCCTATCATTCTTCAAATATTTTTTTCGTTTATTAATTCGACAAAATGCTCAAAATCCTGGCGATCATTTTATTGCTATCACAGACCCGGGAACTAAGCTCGAAGAAACAGCCAAGATGCTAAAATTTCGGCATGTATTTCTTAATTTTCCCAATCTCGGAGGACGTTATTCAGCACTTTCTTACTTTGGATTAGCACCAGCAGCATTATGTGGTGTTGATATTTCCATTCTGCTCCAACGGGCAAAGCAAATGGCGATGGTATATCGTCAAAATCAAAGTCTCGAAGATAATCCAGCGGTTATGTTGGGACTATCATTAGGTGAATTGGCTAAATCGGGCTGCGATAAAATTACCTTCTTTACTTCTCAATCGCTCTTACCGCTTTGTGATTGGATTGAACAGCTAATTGCCGAGAGTACCGGCAAGGAAGGGAAAGGCATTCTCCCGGTAGTCGATGAACCAATCGCATCGATAGACCATTACGACCGCGACCGGCTGTTTATAATCCTGGAGCTTTCGGGAGAGGAAATCGATCTCCCAGAATCAATCATGAATAACTTCCCCTCGATAAGATTTAAACTGGATGATGTCTATGACATTGGGAAACAATTTTTTTTATGGCAATTGGCTACTGCAATCGCTGGCTATTGCCTGGAGATCAATCCTTTCGATCAACCCAATGTAGAAATGA
>JAAZNS010000258.1 GCA_012798185.1 Chloroflexota bacterium
TATGGAGTAGTCATCGATGCTGAAAAGATGCAGGTAAACATTCATGCAACCCAGCAATTGAGAAATCAAAAATTAGCCTCCCCGGGAGAATAATTTGATGCCGACAAGAATTAAATTCACCTTCGAACGAGGCGGCGAGCTTGTTGCAGATATCCTGCATGGCGAAACCCCTCAGACCATTACCCAAGTCCTTGCCGTGCTGCCTTACGAAGCTACGGTATATCATACCAGGTGGTGTGGAAGGGAAATAAATTTTCCAATTAAAACTCTAAACCCTATTCCCCGCGAGAAACAAACAGCAACTGCCAATACCGGCGACGTGGTTTATTGGAAAGAATGGGAAACGGAACAGAATTCACCCGAAGCTTTAGCGATTTACTATGGCGCTGAAGTTATACGGGATCATCGAGGTTTTTTGCCAGTGAATGTGTTTGCCAGAATATCCCCCGATCAATGGCAACTTATCAGTGATATTGGTATTCGTGTTTGGCAGCACGGCATCGAAAAGGTAAAAGTTGATATGATTGGGAATTAGGGTGATATTATCGAATAAAGTTAATAATATTCTTTACCATTCACTCCAACACAGACCCTAAAGGTTTTCTCACCTATCTGAGATACTCACTTACGAAGTATCTTTAATAAAAATAGCATATATTATCGGTGGAAACTTTTAGGGTCTTGCCAGGTTACTGCATGGTGTAAAATCACTTTCGCTCTCAAAGCACTTATCCCAAGTCTGGGAAGGATGTTGCAAGTAATAGAATAGGGAACCTGTCTCTTATTTATTTACGCTAAATCATGAACAAGGTCTTTAGTTTGCTCATATAACTTTAAATAATTAAAATACAGCGGTTCATATACTCTTGAAATCTTTGGATTTGGCTGGGTTTCACCTGCCATTTTTACCCAGCTATTTAAATCGTCGCATTTCAGCATTCCAGCAGCCAAACCAGCCAGAAAAGCATCCCCAAGCGATGCGCCAATGGTCATCTCCGGCAAATATTGAGGGACACCCGCAACATCGGATACAATCTGCATCCACGCCCTGCTTTTTGTGCCTCCCCCAACAGCTACAATCCGTTTTACATCAGCTCCAATTGAACGAAAGGTATCGATATTATGACGGATGCCATAAGCAATCCCCTCAAGAACAGCGCGATACAAATGTTCACGTCTATGCGCAAGAGTCAATCCCGCAATCACCCCGCGCGCTTGAGGATCGTTGATCGGCGTTCGCTCCCCGCTAAAATACGGCAAGAGGATTATCCCTCCCGCACCCGGTTCGATCGATTCCATTTGACTAAATAAAACTTGATAAGCTTCATCGTCGTTGAGATCGCGTGCTAATTCGTCTCGAAACCAGCGGGTCAATGAGCCAGTCGTTGCCATTCCGGCAGCCAGGGCATATTGTCCCCGAAAAGCACCGGCAACCGTCCAAAGACGCTTGTCTGGTTTTGGGTTATCGAGCACCAAGATGAAGAAAGCAGTGCTGCCATACATCACCATTAGGTCACCCGGATGTACGGCTCCCACACTGATCGCTTCACTCAAAGCATCCACCGCTCCCACAGCCACTGGTGTGCCTGCTTTTAATCCCGTTTCTGCAGCGCCTCTTTGATCGATATACCCGGCTACATCATTCGACCAGCCAAGGCGCGGCAATTTATCAAGCGAAACGATCTCGTTTGAATATCTATCTGACCATGAAAGTGTATCCAGATCGATGAGGGGAATAAAATGGCTGGCGGTGTGATAATCGATCACTTTTTCACCAGTTAATCGATAGATCAAATAACTGCTGGCGGTTGTGATGTGATCGACTTTTTTCCATAAATCCGGCTCGTTATTCTTCATCCACAAGATTTTCGGCCCGATTGCCTGACTACTCAATGTCATCTTAGAAAAATTAAAAATGTTTTCCTCACCGAGCCTGTCATTCAACCAATCGATTTCTCGGGAAGCTCGGGCATCCACCCCATATAGAATGCCAGGGCGTAAAGGCAAGCTATCTTTATCCAGAGGCAACATGCATGGACCAATTGCGCTAATAGCCACGCCGGCAACATCATCTCCAGAAAAGGGATGTTTATCCAATAACTGATGGCAAATCTTCACGGTATCTCCCCACCAAATCTTATCGGCATCTTGCTCCGCCCAGCCCGGATGAGGAATATCCATGATATGCTCGATAATTGCCGTACGAAGTACTTTGCCTTCGCTACTGACTAAAACACCTTTACTGCTATATGTACCAATATCAATCCCCATTAACAATTGAGCCATCTTTAACCTACTTTCACGTCGCCGCAAATGTGAACAGTAATTCCCATTTCATCGAACATGCTGGCTTTTACAGCCAGCGCTTCATCCGCCTCTTGAGCAGAGGGAGCATAGGCTACCTGAATATGATTTGCTTTGTGGCGCGCCATGTGCTGGTTCCGCGAGATTCCGTGCAGCCTGGCAAGCATCATCGGCCATTGAGGATCGGTCGATTTTGAGAGGAATGCAACTTCATCTTCTGGTAATTCAACAACCGTTCCCCTGCCAATGTCAGCATGCAGTTTACTATTTTCGATGAAGACCCTGCTCCACACAATTTCCCCCGGTTTACTTATCCCTTTGATTGTTCCCCCGCCTAACGGGAAATACATAGGCACCTGACGCTCACTGACCGCTCCGGAATATCCACCGCACAGGTGAGAAGGAGGGACAGCGCCGGAAATTTCAAATACCCATATGAATGCATTATCGAATCTTCCGGGATAATATTTCCCCCAGCGGATATCATGTAATGTATTTGCTGGATCGAAACCCAATGCCGACCAAACTCGATTGGTCACAAGACAGTCTACACCTGCGCCTTCGTCTACTTCGTTGAAGTGGGGTAACGCTTGATTTGGATACAGCTCCTGACGAGTTTGTTTATGATAAACCGGCGGCCGTTCTACATTATTCAATAATCCTTCGGCGAGGTCAGAAGCAGGTGTCATATCTTTCAAACCTTGTTGATATTGAATACCAATCGCATCACACCCAAAGGCGTGGGCAATTCTCATACTGGCTATATACATTTTAAGCTGTTCATGGACTTGATGTTCGGTTAATTCCGTCTTTTCATCTCGTCCAAAATTAAATTTCATTCCTCTTTGGTCCAGCCATTTTTTAACAGCTTTGGCTTCAGTATCCTCGACATGGCGCATTTCCGCTAAAAGTGCAGATTGGCTAAGCCGTTCTTTATATATACCGCAAGCGTTAAGCAATTCGTCTTCGATGATGGCATTATACATTCCCATACAGCCTTCATCAAAAATCCCAAGAATAGCTTTCTTTGCTTTTAATTGTTTGCCCAATGCTCTCCCCAGTTCATTGGCTTCTTTGGGTAACTTTGAGGTATCGAGATCTCGAACATGGTTGATATCGTGGATAATTTTACTGGTTTCAAGCCATTGTTTTATGCCACTCAAGAAAAAATCATCCGTAAAATCTTCACTCCATATGGTACTGTACGGCACATTCATTTTTGTTAAACAGCCATTCAGGTTTAACAATCCAACTAATCCTGGTCTGTTTCCACTCCAATTAGCAACTGTAAGAATTGGTCCCCGATGATCTCTCAACCCCGCCAGCACATGGTAACTATATTGCCAAACAGCTATTGCTACGATTACGGGGGCATCCTTGGGGATATTCTGAAAAACATCCATTCCCATTCTTTGATTCCAAATGAAACCATGTTTTAGAACAGGATCAACTGAATGAGCTCGCTTGATTGAAAAGTCATATTTTCTAAAGGCATCGGTAAGCTGCTTTTCCATTGCCTCTTGTGTAGACCAACTTTCCTGATTTGCCGATAGACGCAAGTCGCCGCTTGCTACCAGATATCCCTCGTGACCTATGGTTGGTGGATTATGTATTGATTGTGGATTTCGATTAAAAGACATTATTATCTCCTGATTCATTCTAAAAAGAAGAAATTACATAAAAAGATCCTGGTATTGTTTTCCACCTTTCATGACCATCTTTACTTTTCTAACGGCATGAATATCAGTTAAAGGATCACCATCCAACGCAACCATATCGGCAAATTTTCCTTCTTCTAATGTTCCAATATCATTTTCCATCTTGAGCAATTTTGCGCTGTTAACTGTGACGGCTTTCAAAGCCTCGACATTGGGAACACCTAGTTTTACCAAGAATTCAATCTCTTTGAACAGCGTACCATGGGTACTATCAGTGGCTAAAGCCACCTTCACGCCCTCCCGCACTGCCTGGGGGATATATTTACTCGTGTGCTCAATTGTATGTTTTACTTTTTCACGCCACCAATCCAATTTCCAGCTCTCGAACGATTCGAAACCTGTATCTGCATCAAAGAATAACTGTAAGTTGGGATCACTTAAAAAGGTTCCGTATTTTAGAAAATACTCGATGTCACTTTCTTCTAATAAATTGGCATGTTCCACGCTATCGATGCCTGCTTCCATCGCCCAGCGCATCCCCGGACCGCCAATAGCATGGGCTGCAACGGTCATTCCTAAGGTATGCGCCTCATCGATTGCTGCAAATAATTCCTCTTTTGTATATGCTGGCACACCGGTTAGATCGCTTCTCAAATAATCCTCGTAACGATCGCCATTTTGTATATTACTAGCAAATAATTTAACACATTCAGCCCCCATACTGAATAACTCGCGGATCCGTTTCCTCAAAGCGGCTGGTCCATCGCAGGATGTACCAATAAATTTAGCAGTTCCGTGTGAAGGGCGAAGGGCTTCGATGCAAATCACTAATCGTGGTCCGGCGACCTCTCCCCGATTGATACAATCTCGAAAACGCAGTTCAACATCTTCGCGATCGCCCAACGCCCGCATAGTCGTTACACCTGTGACCATATCATCGCGCAAATTGCCAATGCCCCGTAAAATTGCCGTAGGAAGGTCGATTGCTTGATGGGCATCTAAAGGAATTTTATATTTATTATTTGCAGTAATGTGTGTATGGCTATCGATAAATCCTGGCATTACGGTTTGATTGCTGCAATCAATAACCGTTGTGTTGGGTGGAATTTGAACAGCTTCCGGTTTGCCTACCGCACGAATTCGATCGTTTTCAATTAGGACAACACCATGATCAACCGGCGGCTTTCCCGGCTCTGTTATCAATTGTTTCGATTTTATTAAAGAATACATAGTTTCTACTCCTGTCATTTGGATAGATCTAAAGCCTGCCAGCAGCGAACTTTCCTTCCCGGTATTACCTCCTCCAGGGTTTGTAATTCTGTCCGGCAACGTTGTTTTTCAAAGGGGCAGCGTTGTATCAAATTACATCCATGAAAATCAGCAGGAAGTTGAAGAACTTCCCCATGAACTCGAACCCTTTGTTTAGTTTCTGTTTCGCCAACATGACCAACTAATGTCGCCGCAAGCAATCCTTTGGTATATGGATGTAAAGGATTTTGAATGATATCCTCAACCGTTCCCTCTTCCATGACCTGACCAAGATAAATCACCAGCATATAATGCGCCATAGCGCGTACAACTCTCAAATCGTGGGAAACTAAAACATAAACTAAACCAAGTTCTGCTTGAATGTCTAATAATAGATTTATGATCTGCCCGCGCATCGACATGTCCAACGCTGAGGTAGGCTCATCAAGAAAAATCACCTTGGGATTGGTAGTCAATGCCCGTGCCACGCCGACTCGCTGCAATTGCCCGCCACTCATTTCCGACGGCCGTCGTTTTGCATAATCAGGATCTAATCCCACCCGCTGTAATAGCCGGATTGCTTCTTCGCGTTTTTCTGTTTGACTTAAGTCGTCCCGCAAGCGCATGGAATCGATTAGTGTATTGCCAATGCTCATCATCGGGTTGAAGGACGTTATAGGATTTTGAAAAACCATCTGAACACCGCGGCGAAACTCGTTACGGAGTTTTGTCTTATATTCCGTAAGAGATAATCCATTAAAGAAAACGATGCCGTTATCCGGCTCTAACAATCCCAATAACATTTTTCCAACCGTTGTTTTTCCACAGCCGCTTTCACCAACCAGGGCAACTGTCTCGCCTGCTTCTACCGAAAAAGAAATACCATTGACAGCGGTAATAGTGATCCGATTGGTTAACGATTGCCGGATACGATATTTTTTAATTAATGATTGTGCTTCAAGAACAGGTTTTTCCTCGATTGATATTGGTGTTTCGGCTTGCATTGATTTCTCCTGTTTCCTGATATTATGTAAAATGACATGCCGCCCAATGATTTGGTTTTACCTCGCGGAGAACAGGGCGGTTCCGGCAAATATCAGCAGCAAACTCACATCGGGGGGCAAAAAGACATCCCTCATATTGAAAACGAAGATCAGGCACTTTCCCTGCAATATACGGCTGCTGACCTCTCCCTTCGATTTGAAAACACTTTAATAGTGCCTTACTATAGGGGCTGAGAGGTGATTGAAATACATCTTCAAGGCTGCCAACCTCCAACACATCTCCTGCATACATAACTGCAACATTTGTGCAAACTTCTGCAATGACAGCAATATCGTGGGAGATCAAGATTAGAGAAGAACAAGATTGTATAACGTGGTCCTTGATTAAATCCAATACTTGAGCCTGAATAGTGAGGTCTAATCCAGTGGTTGGCTCATCGGCAATGAGTAATTTTGGCGAGCATACCAAAGCCATTGCGATTAATGCCCTTTGCGCCATACCGCCGCTAAATTGATTGGGATAAGCATGGGCGCGCCTGGTAGGGTCGGGTATACCCGTAGCATCCAGCATCTCGATAGCTTTAGCCCAGGCTTCATGAGCGCTGCATCCTTCGTGAAATCGATATACCTCTGCAATTTGCTGCCCGACAGTAAATAGAGGATTCAGAGCTGCCGCAGCATTCTGAAACACAATGCTGATCTGTTTTCCTCTTATATAACTCATTTCGGATTCGCTGAGGGAAAGTAAATCTTTCCCCTGGAAATAAATTTCTCCCTCTTTGATTATCCCGGTTGCAGGAAGCAAGCGCAGAATTGATAAAGCAGTCAATGTTTTTCCTGATCCGCTTTCACCAATAATACCTAAACGTTCTTTTTCGTTAATTTTTAGAGATGCTCCTCGAACAGCATGCACCCGGTTTTCTTCACGACCGATGATTACCTGCAAATTTTTGATTTCTAATAACGGGTTTTGACTCATTTTTTTATAAAGACTACTTTTCTAACAAGATAGATTTACGCAGTTCCTGCCCCAGTTGATTGAGAGAAAATGCAGCCAGAAATGTCGCCAGTCCAGGAAATAACGAAGGCCACCATTTCCCAAAAACTACATAATTGGCACCCATGCTGATCATCGAACCCCACTCAGGAGCAGGAACGCGTACTCCCAAGCCAATGAAACTTAAACCTGCAATCATCCCTACTGCATAAGCGCAACTTAATGAGAATTGTGAAAAAACTGGAACAAGAACATTAGGGATTATATGTTTAAAAACAAGTGATAAATCCGAGTGACCAGCACATCGTGCAGCTAATACAAAATCGCTTTCTCTCAAGGGCAAAGTCACACTGCGCACCATTTTTAAATAAACAGGTACATTCAAAAATGCCAGTATGAATACCAGGTTAACCATGTTGTTTCCAAGCGCAGCAAAAACAGCCATAGCAAATAAAATTTCAGGAAAAGCCTGCATAATTTCTGTCAACCGCATTAATATTTCGTCGATTGGTCCGCGTAAAAACCCTGCCAACGCGCCAAGAGGCATCCCTACCATGACGCCTAATACTACAGAAGCAATTGCTACCGAAAGATCTGTACGTGTGGCATATAAAATCCGCGAAAATATATCCATACCATACGTATCGGTTCCAAACCAATGTTTCAATGATGGAGGTTGAAGCTTTTCTGCTGGAATAGGTGTAACCGGATCGTAAGGTGCAATTGCATCAGCAAAAATTGCGCCCAGAATCAACAGAGCCAGGATAATCACTGGTGGGGATAATAACCAGCGTAGCCATTTACGTTTACCATTTTTCTCAAATGATGCTAAAGATACAATCTCTGAGGTCGAATTGTCAATCATAAAAAAAACTCCAAATAATGCCTTATTCTGCGCGTATTCGAGGATCGATAGTGTACGTAATTATGTCAGCCACTAGATAAGCTAATACATAGAATAAGGCGCTCAAAAAGACAACCCCAACGATTGGTTCATAGTCAAAGTGATGCATCGAATCCACAGCGTAAAGCCCTAATCCTGGCCAGTTGAAAACAGTTTCAACTAAAACCGTACCACTCATCAGAAATCCAAATGTCATCGCAAGCATGGTTATGATGGGAACAATTGCATTTTTTAAAGCATAGCGATAATAAATACTGCGATTAGGCATACCATAGGCACGGGCAGTACGAATGTAATCGCTTGATAATATATGAATTAACGCAGTTCTGGTAATTTGAAGTGTGGATGGCGCTGAGCTTAGTGAGAGAGTTACGGCAGGGAGAATTAGATGGCTTAATGCAGATTTGAAGGTGACAAAATTCCCTGCAATTATGCTATCGATTAAAAAAAGCCGGGTAACTTCAGCAGGAGCACGCAATGTGGCATCTAATCGACCAAGCGGTGCGGGTAGGATTTTTAATAAAAAATAAAACACATATATAAAAATAAGGCCAACCCAAAAATTTGGCATACTAACTCCAAACTGACTGATCAGGGCACATAACCGATCAAAAATCGATCCTGGACGCGCTGCTGCTAATATCCCCAAAGGAATAGCGAAAACAATGGTGATTGTCATTGCTGCCAGCACAAGCTCAAGAGTAGCGGGTAATCTAAAGGCTATTTCATCTAATACGGGACGATAAGTATATCGGGATATCCCAAAATCTCCTTGAAGTACAGTGCCTAAATAGCGAAAATACTGTTCATAAAGCGGGCGGTCTAAACCCATTTGGTGTATCAGATTATCCAAAATCTCTTGATCAGCCTGTTGACCAACAAGTAAATAAACAGGATTTCCAAGCATTCTGGTGATGATGAAAGCTATCGTACAAACACCAAGCAAAACGATAATGATGGAGATTAATCTACGAATTAGGAATATTGCGGATTCTCTTAACCAGGAAAACATTATTTCTCCAAAAAAATCAAGGGGAGGCTGGCAGACTCCTCAATAATTGAATGAAAAGCCTGCCAGCAGCATCTGAGGAATGCGGTTATTCAGCTCGTTTCAGTGGCCAATACCAAAGCATATTATCGGGTAATTGAACATAACCAATAATATCTTCGCGCATTGCCAGTTCCAGGTTGACTTCACCTAGCATCAATGTGGGTGCATCGTCGATTATCAGTTGTTGCATTAATTTGGTTAATTCGTCCTTGCGTGCCTGATCTTCGGGTTTCCAAATTGCAGCAGCCTCATATATAGCCTTGTCGACTTCCGGATTGCAGTATGCCATCCAGTTGATGACATTATCGCATGTATAAAAGGCAAAACCGGTGTATGCAGCATCATCGACGTACCAAAGCAAATCGGTAATCCACGCTTGATGACTCTTCTTGTCCAGTTGTTCAGCAAATACAGCAGAAGTCTGTTTATCAATAGTTACATTAATATTGAGTTCTTTGAAAGTGCTTTGAATCAGAATCGCCAGCTCTTCCGGCACCGGAGCATCGGCGGTGATATCTAGTTTCATATCAAAGCCATTTGCATAACCTGCCTCAGCCAGTAATTGCTTTGCCTTTTCTAGGTCAAAGCTGTATGGCCAAAGACCCGGAACAAAACCGTTCCCTTTTACAGCAACCGGACTTTGTGATTTCAGTGCTCTGCCTTTGAAAACATCATTGACAATCGTATCATAAGGAACAGCATAGGAAAGCGCCTGGCGAACCAATTTGTTATCAAACGGAGGCATTGTATTGTTGAGCCCCATTTCATATTGATCACGTGTGGGTATAGAAAGAATCTTCACGCCTTCAGCTTCGCGCAATTGATCGATCTCATTCGGAGAAAGATCTTTGGCAATATCAATAGCACCTTGTTGCAGCAGTAGGGCACGATCGGCAGATGAGGGAATGACTTTCAGGATCACTTTATCGAAGAATGGAGCGCCTGCCCAGTAATCCTTATTAGCAGCTAAAACCATTTCTACGCCGGGCGTCCAACTTTCAACATAATATTCGCCGCTTCCAGCGTCATTACGGGCTTTCCATTTCGTAGACCAGGGGTCATCACTGGTAGCATTTTTCTTCATTTCGGCTGATTCAACCGGTGCTTGTGATTGATCGCGGAATAAGTAGAAGAAGAATGGGCTTGGTTTTGAGAATATTATTTTGAAGGTGCTGTCATCAATTTTTTCCCATTTTTCAATATTGGCATTTTTTATATTCCATAGATACCCAGATTTTGTTTCGATGCCGCGGTCAAAGTAGTAGATGAAATCATCGGCTGTAACAGGATTACCTGTCTGGTTGAATTTGGTGCCGGGTCGCACGTGCAGCGTAATTTCTAAACCATCATCCGAGAGCTCCCATGATTCAATCGAAGAGCCTTGTATTTGTTTGGGATCATACATGGAATACCCTTCACCAGTATCTGTGTAACCATACAGGAAGAATTGATCGAGAATATTGTAGTTGACTTCATTCGATGTAGAAAAGTGAGAAAAATCAGCATCGATTGTCTCAACATCTCCAGAAATGCCAATAGTCAAGATTTTTTCTTCCGTTTCTGCTGGTTCAGCCGCAGGTTCTTCAGCAGCTGCAGGTGCTTCAGTTGCTGCGGGAACTTCAGCAACAGCCTCAGTGGATTCAGCCTGCAGCTGAGCCTCAGCTTGCGTGGGTGCTGCAGTCGGTTGAGCACATGCAGATAAAACCGTGCTAACCAGGAACAAAATAAATATTATCAGGGGTGTTTTTTTCATGGTCTTCTTTCCTTCTCCGAATTGGTTTTTTGGAGTAAACAAATGAATATTTTTTATGTTTATGATTTTTAGCAATAATTACTCTCCTTTCCAGTAAGATCATACAGAACTTCGAATGGTCATCTGTGGCTCGAATTGAATAAATTCAACGGGCTTCGATGGATTTTGAATACGAGCTAAGATCAGCTCAGCAGCTTTTATTCCCATCTCATAGGTGGGCTGTGTGACAACAGTGAGAGGTGGTTTGATCAATTTACTCCATACTGTTTCATCGAATGCGGCGATTGAAATATCTTTCGTGATCGACAACCCCCTCTCGTCTATTGCTCTTAATGCCCCCATAGTAAGTAAGTTATTGCCGACGAACAGCGCGGTTGGACGCTCTTTAAGATCGAGCAATTCATTTGTAAAACGGTATCCTACATCTTCTTTCGGAGAACCGAATTTGATTAATTCAGGAATGATTGGAATATTATTCTCTCGGAGGGCAGCCTCATAACCAAGGTAACGTTCGCGACCAGTAGTAATCTCAGTCCGACCAACAATAGCACCGATCCTTTTATGCCCTTTTTGAATGAATAGATTAACCAGTTCATAAGCGCCTTTTTGGTTATTCAATACTACTGTGTCTACATGGCAATCCAATACCTGCCGGTCTACTGCAACAAGCGGTAATTTGTGAGCATCGATTAATTTTTTACATGGACTATTATATTCAGTCGTAGGTGTGATAATCATACCGGCAACACGTTCAGAAATCATAAGATCGATATATATCGATTCTTTATTGGTATCTTCGTCGGTATTACACAAAAAAACTGCATAATCATTTGCAAAAGCAACATCTTCTACTGCTCGAGCAAGAGTTGTAAAGAAGGGGTTTTGAATATCCGATACTAAAAGAGCAATAATTTGGGATGAATTCACCCGTAAACTTCGCGCCACCCTGCTGGGCTGATAACCCAAATCATCAATTGCTTTTAGAACTTTCTCTCGAGTTGTATCCTTTATATAATCTTGATTCGCCAAAACACGAGAAACCGTTGCGCTTGAAACACCTGCCAGTTTTGCAACATCTTTAATTCTGACCGTCATTATTCTGTTGCTCCAATCGATAGATGGAATAACAAAAATAGCATCAAGTGAAATATGTAATCGATTTCTGAAATCGATTACATATATTGTATCTAAGATATTTTGTTTGTCAAGAGGTTCTACGATATTTTCAAGATGATACACACATTAAGATCATCCCTGCCATTGGATCATCATCCATGAACGATGCCCCCTGGGTACAATTCCTGCAGACATCAAAATCTAAAATTGTATAAACTTTAGCGATTTCCGATTGGTATGATAGGGAGGAGCTTTCTAATAAATATTATTGTCTAACCTTAGGGATCCTGATATCAGTATCTTGATTCAGTTGCTCTCAGATGAAAAGAATACTTATCCTTACCCTCCGGCAAGCTCAAGGTATTCCAGGAATATTGCCCAGCATCACGGTAACCTGATCAAATACTTCCGGGCAGACGCTCTCGGCTCAGTGCACTAGCCGACCAATTCGGGGGTGAAGTGATGCTGGCGCTGGATTGGAAAGCCCAATTGTATTTTTAGTTGGATTACGTGAATTATTTGAAGAAGAACAATCCATGCGCCTAGCTGACGATGAACGAGAGGATATGATTCGCGATAATACGCGAAAAATCTATATGGCAGCTACCCGCACTGGTCAACGGCTAGTATTCACCTACGTTGGGCAAATGCCTGAAGTGATGAAACAAATATTTAAAAATCATAATAATGAGGGCTAATGATAAGTTTATAGATACTAAAATCTTTTCCCCCTCAGACAGGATCTCCAGCTCACCTTCTCGCAACAAAAATTGTGCAAATATTGTATAGTTGATTTATAACCCACAAAACAGACAGACACGCTCGATAACCATTCCCTCAAAACTCAATAATATCGATAATTCAACCCTTTTCAAAATATTACGTTTTATGGCTTATTGGTTTTAGTTATCTTTTTTTATAGCACCCAATCCCATAATCATAATCGGCAAGAAAAATGAAATGTAAATATTGGGGATATCGAAGGGATTATCGAACACCAAACCCCAAACTAAAGCCGTCGATACTCCCAAAACGATCGACCAAAATGCATATCCTTCTTTTATATTTTGATTAAACATACCAAAGAGTATCACCACAGTAATTGGAGCGGTGCATGGAAAGGCAGTTAAGTATAAAAATGGCAATATATCCTTCATCTGACCAAATGCAACATATATCCCGCTCAATAGAGAAACCACTACAATAACTGCGGTATACATAATCCGCTTTTGCTGATCATTGACATGAAACAAACGTACAATGATCTCATCGACAAATACATTAGACATAATAATTGCACCCGGTCCGAAAGCTGCCACAATCGCTGCAGCA
>JAAZNS010000259.1 GCA_012798185.1 Chloroflexota bacterium
CACCTCAGGTTTTTGATCCATTACATCGAAAACGCGTTCGACGCCAGCCAGGGCTGCTAATATATTATTTAGCTGGTTGGTCATCATCGCTATCGGCTGCCCAACCTGGCGGGAATATTGTAAATAGGCAGCTAATGAACCGATATCAAATCTGCCCATCACCGAAAGGATTCCCCCAAACATCGCTGTTGCAGCGAAAGATATATTGTTTAGATTACCCAATACAGGCATAACCAAACCAGCAAAAAAGTTGGCATTAGTGGCTGCAGTCCGGTATTGTTCATTTAGACTCTTAAATTTTTCGATAGCTTTCGCCTCATAATTAAAGACTTTTACCACTTTAAGCCCTTCTACCATCTCTTCGATATATCCGTTTACATTCCCCAGGTTTTTTTGTTGCTCTTTAAAATATTGACTGCTTTTTTTAGTTATTCTCTGAGATATAAAAATCATTAGTGTTAGAACTAATGCCGTAATAATAAATAAAATCGGGCTTAAAATGATCATCATAATCACTGCGCCGATAAACGATAAAACACTCGATGTCAATTGCACAATGCTTTGTTCAAGTGCTACCTGAATATTGTCGACATCATTGGTGAACCGGCTCATTAATTCGCCATGGGTATGGCTATCGAAATATTTTAAGGGCAAACCCTGCAGATGATCGAATAACGCCTGCCTGATGGTATTTGTTGTCCGTTGGGCAATCTTAACCATTAAACGCATCTGACCAAAATTCGCAACCACCCCTAATAAATAGATAACACCCAGCCCAAGTAAAGCATTTGCCAAACCGCGAAAATTTCCCGGCAAAATATAGTTATTTATCATTGGCTTTAGGAAATAACTGCCAAAGAGCATTGAGCCGGTATTAACCAACATTAAAAGGATTACTACAAATAAACCCCATTTATAACGGTTAAGATATTGCAATAGCCGAACGATGGCTTTCTTTACATTTTTGGGTTTCTCAAAACTTTGCGGTCCCGGTCCGCCAGGTCCATGCATTCTTCTGGGCTGGCTTGGTGTCATGGTCATTGGTCTTCGGTCACTCATGATCCGCCGCTCCTTCTAGCTGAGATGCATTGATTTCTTGATAAACTGCATTGGATTTGAGCAATTCTTGGTGAGTACCTATGCCAACTACCCTGCCGTCATCTAGAACGATAATTTTATCGGCATCACGAATCGAGCTGATCCTTTGAGCAATGATAAAAACCGTTGTTTGGGCAAGGTTATTGTAGAACGACTCACGGATTTTAGCTTCAGTAGCCGAATCGACCGCACTGGTGCTGTCATCCAAAATTAATATCTTCGGCTGCTTAAGCATCGCCCGGGCGATACATAAGCGTTGTTTTTGCCCGCCCGATAAATTTACGCCTCCCTGTCCTAATAACGTGTTATACCCTTCCGGGAAAGACATGATGAATTCATGCGCCTGAGCATCTTTACAGGCAGCCTCTACTTGTTCATGTGTCGCTGTTTCATTACCCCATAACAGGTTTTCGTAAATGGTTCCGGAAAACAAGGTGTTCTTTTGTAATACCACCCCAATTCCATTACGGAGGTCTTGGAGCTGGTAATCTCGAACATCGATATCATCAATTAAAACTGATCCTTCGGTGACATCATATAACCGAGGAATCAAATTAACCAGGGTAGATTTACCCGTTCCTGTTCCTCCAACAATGGCAATGATTTCTCCTGGATGCGCAGTGAAATTGATATCACAAATTACATTTTCACCACTTTCGGAGCTATTATACTTAAATGATACATGACGAAATTCCACTTTTCCTTTACCAATCGAGGGGGAACGAGCACTATGGTCATTTGCATGCAATGTATCTTGTTGACTGAGGCCATTAGGATCAGAAATTTGCTTAAGAGATAGATCACCAATATCCACCCGAGTCTCAATCACTTCAAGAATACGTTCCGCGCTGGCTTGAGCTCTAGCGGCCATCAGGATAATCATCGAAATCATCATCACGCTGAATAATATTTGGAAAACGTAACTCAGGAAACTAATTAATTGACCTGCGCCTAGAGTATTATTAAAAACCATATGCCCGCCCGACCAAATAATCGCCAGTGTCGCTCCATTCATCACCAATATCATGATGGGAAAGTTTAGAACTGCAACATTGGCAGCCCGCACGGCTGCCTCAGTCAAGGCATCGTTCACCTTTTTAAATTTACTTTTTTCGAAATCGGCACGTACAAAGGATTTAACAATACGTACGCCGATTAAGTTCTCCTGGATTGTATTATTAATGGCATCTATCTTCTGCTGAACGATTGTATACAATTTGACTGCAGTCCTCATAATCAGCCAAATGCTGACCGATAAAACCACAATTGCTCCAGCAATGAAAGTAGATAACCTGGCGTTAATACTAAATGCCAAGATAAATGCGATGATCAACATCATTGGCGCCCTTAATACGATTCGCAGCATCATTAATACGGTCATTTGCATATTGTTCACATCATTGGTCAAGCGGGTGACCAGAGAAGCAGTGCTGAAATGATCGATATTTTGGAAAGAAAAAGTTTGAACTTTCTCGAATAATGCATTGCGTAAATTTGCGCCATATCCATGGCTGCAATACGAAGAATATCTCATGATCAGATAACCAAAACTCATCGCTAAACAGGCTAACCCCGCCATAAGCCCGCCGATTTTCGCAATATAAGAAATATCTGAATTTGGAATTCCGACATCGATAATTTTTGCCATTAAAACCGGCATATATAATTCGCTTAATGCCTCACAAAAAACAAATATCGGTACCAAAACAGCAAATTTTTTATATTCCCCTATGAAAACGGCTAATTTTTTAATCAAATTGATATCTCCAAAATATTGGATTTTTCAACATCCCCAACAACGATGTTGTTAACCATTTTATTATTAACTGGTTATGAATTATGATTCAACTACATCAAATTGTCAATAGACTATAGTCATGTTCTTACAATTCTCTTATCAAAATATTAAATAGCACTGCCCCGGTTATAGTGGAAAGCCTCATACTTGGGATATATTTAGAAACTCACCCGGGCAGGTCGACCAGCTACTCTATAATTTTTTATGCGTTATTTCAAGCAATTCGATTTCGCATTTTGAAATCCCCCAAATTTTGAGTTGCAGAGATTAATCTTAAAAATTGAAGTTGATTTTTTCTAAATTATTTCTAATCAGCATTAATAATGCATGGAATCGGTTTAAATCATCCTGGGTAAATCCTTCGAACATAGCTTGATGCAGTTGTTGAAATGATTGATCAATCTGATTAATGAGGGCAATGCCAGCCTCTTGAATATACACCCTTGATAAACGCTCGTCTTTTGGATCAGGCTGACGTAATATATATTTATTATGCTCCATCCTCTTAATAACTTTTGTTGCTGCCGCAGGAGAGATTTCCATGATTTCTGCAATTTCAGAATGGGTTAAACCATCACGGTCGGATAATATTTTCAACAAAAATGCCTGACCCCGATAGATCCCAAGCTGATCGAAACAATGGTTGGCTTTGGTGCCATGGATGCGGCACACATTTGCCAGCAATCTTCCAATCATTTCTTTTTCATTCTCGAGCATAGGTTTATCCGTTTAATATTAACTGGTTTATTATATTATAGTACAGTTAATTTCAATCGTGTCGTGAGAAACAGATTTAATTTATTAATTGACAAGTATAAATACTCTTCCATCAATCTTATCATTTGAAGTATAATCACTTCCTTCAATAATAACTTTTAAAAATGGGGATTGTCTAAAAAGCAGGTTGTTACCCTGAGGCTTACGTCGAGTAAATCGAAGGGAATTGAAAGCAGATAAACATCGATTGATAGGATGTTTTTTTGTTTGCGCGTATAAGCAAAACAGCCAGCTTTTAACCATCCCAATAGTAATGGATTGTTATGATTACCGAACGAACTGACCTACGCAATATCGCTATCATCGCCCATGTCGACCATGGTAAAACTACTCTTGTTGACGCACTGCTCAAGCAGGCGCGCGTCTTCCGAGAAAACCAGACTGTAGCGGAACGCATTCTAGATTCAAACGCCTTGGAAAGGGAACGAGGTATCACCATCCTCTCCAAGAACACTGCAATTCAAATCTTCGATCCCGAGAGCAGCCAAATGGTAAAAATCAACATTGTGGATACGCCGGGTCATGCCGATTTTGGCGGTGAAGTCGAACGGGTAATGAATATGGTCGATGGGGTTCTTTTATTGGTAGATGCTGCCGAAGGTCCTATGCCCCAAACCCGTTTTGTCCTCAAAAAAGCGTTGGAGCGTGGTCACCGTGCCATTGTCGTTATCAACAAAATTGACCGCAAAGACGCTGACCCTTTGGATGCACTGAACAACACTTTCGATTTATTCATTGAATTGGGCGCCAGTGAAGAGCAAGCCAACTTCCCTGTGGTCTATGCTAATGCGGTCACCGGGCAAGCTGGCATGACGCCCCAACTGGGTCCCGATTTACAGCCTCTTTTCCAGACAATATTGAGGCACATACCTGCCCCAAAAGTGGATATCAATGCCCCGCTTCAAATGCTCATTACCACCCTCGGTTATGACGAATACCGCGGTGTTTCTGCTGTGGGACGAATATTCGCCGGCAAGCTGCAGGTCAACATGCCGGTCACTCGAATGACTTTAAATGGTGAGATTCTCCCCGAATGGGTACGCTACCTTTATGTACATCAAGGCTTAGACCGAGTAGAAATCGAGCAGGCTGAAGCCGGTGAAATTGTCACCATTGCCGGGTTGGAAGGCATTGCGATTGGCGAGACTCTGGCAGACCCCGAAAACCCGGTGGCATTAGAACCGATTAAGGTCGAAGAGCCGATTGTACGCATGGCTTTTGGAGTAAATACCTCTCCTTTGGCTGGCAGAGAAGGCAGGTGGGGCACATCCAGAAAATTACGCGAACGCCTGTATGATGAGCTGCGTCAGAATGTTGCCTTGCGGGTTGCCGAAACTGACAGCGCCGACACGTTCCTCGTTTCTGGACGCGGCGAATTGCATCTGGCAATTTTGATCGAAACCATGCGGCGCGAAGGGTATGAATTTCAGGTTTCCCGTCCTGAAGTGATTTTTAAACATGGCGAAAATGGCGAAATCTTGGAACCCTTCGAAGAAGTTTACATTGATACCAGCCCGGAAACAGTAGGGGTTGTGGTGGAGATGCTAGGTGTTCGCCATGGTCAGATGATCGATATGCAGGATACCGGTGACGGCAGTGTGCACATGACCTACTTGCTGCCCACACGCGGTATGCTGGGATTTCGTTATCAATTCCTCACTGCCACCCACGGCATGGGAATAATACAAACGATATTTCATGGCTATCTGCCCATGACCGGCACTATGACCACCCGGGCTACCGGCTCGATTGTTGCCTGGGAATCAGGCATAACCACAAACTATGGGCTTAAAAATGCCGAAGAACGCGGCGAGCTATTTTATGGACCAGGTGTCGAAGTGTATGAGGGAATGGTCGTCGGGGAATATCACCGCCCGGGGGATCTGGCAGTGAATGTATGCAAGAAAAAGCACCTGACCAATATGCGTTCTTCTAACAAAGACATCGAGATACGTTTGAATCCGCCTCGTCAAATGAGCCTGGATGAAGCGATTGAGTATTTGGGTGAAGATGAATTACTCGAAGTAACCCCCGTAAATTTTCGCATTCGCAAACGTATTTTGAATACCGAAGAACGCGGCAAGATGGCGAAAAGGGCTTTGGAACAAACGCAAAATGTGGCAGTTGAGGTTTAATACGCCACACAAATTGAATAATATTTCAATAATTTTTCACATCCGGTGCAAATACCCGGATGTGTTTTTTTATGGATAAGTTTTGGCGAGATATTCGATTACCGCAGTTTACTCTATTGAGCTGACGGATTTCTCACCAAAAGATAGGCGATCAATGCTACCAAATTGCCCGCCAGTACAAATAGAGCCCATACCGGCGCACGTTCCCTGCGCTCTTTAGCATCCAGGTATGTCCATAAGGGCAGTCCCACCCAATAAATAACCAGGCATAATAATAAACCAACCATTGAAACGATCTGCCAAATATTTGGTCTTGCACTGATCCCTTCGTTCACGTCATAGGTAATACCAACATATCCAATTACCTTATTCTCAAGGGTTGTCAGAGGGCGAACCATATAACGAAACACATCATTATGCTCACCCTCAGCCTGAATAGCTGAGCCAACCAGAAGCAGCATTTGCTGTTCCTGGGTCAGTTCACCTACAGGTAAGGCTGCCAGGGCACCTTTTACCTGGCGCGTGGCTAATTGTGTTGCCGATTCTGCATCTAATGGCGCACCTTTCGAATATATAATTTTTCCGTCCGGAGCAAATAACCAAACCTGAGCAATATAGGGCATTTCATCTGCCTGTTTGAGAACATTCATAAACGCAGTATCATCCAGAGTTTGTGGTTTATTTGCTGTGATCTGGTTTAACGTTTCTTCAGCAGCTGCTCTGGTTTCTGGGCTTTCCACCAACAGAGAAACACGGTTAGCAGAGCAAAAAAATAAAATCAAGGCAGCTATTAAAATCGCGGCAAAACTTGCCCAGGGAATTATTTTTTTTATTTTGTTATACATGACGCCTCCTGCTGACAATTAAAATGCTTCCTATAGGTATACAAAGTAAGTTGGCTACAAGCAAAATCGCAATAATAAAAGCTTCCCAAAATCGCGCATTACCCGATTGACCAAACCACCATAACACTAATGACCATAGAACTCCCATGATTAATCCAAGCGCTGCTACAGGAAATTCCGCAATAGATGGTTCAGGTATTTCACTTTTTAAACGATTAAGCATTTCGCCGTATAATGACCTATCCAATCGAGCTTGCCCGCCCATACCAGCCCGAATCATTAGATGGATGTTCTCTTCCTCAAATCGATTCTGATCATTCATGGTACTAATCTCCATCGGCTTCAATAAAGGCATTTTTAAATGCATATCGCGCCCGTGAAAGTAAAGATTCTGTTGCTTTATAAGATTTTCCCAGTTTCCTGGATATTTCAGCTACACTTTCTTCATGAGCATATCGTGCAGTAAGAACATAGCGGTATTCATCGGGGAGCATTTGCAAAGTGGTCACAACACGAATTTTGGTCGTTTTATTCTGGATCCAATCTTCCGGCAGCGGCGCCTGATCGACTAATTTAAATAGATCATCCTGCTGATCCTTAGTATTTACCGCAACCTGACTTCCCAATTTTCGGTAATAATCGGCGATTTTCCTACGGGCGATTGCGCACAGCCAGGTAAACAGCCGGCTTTGACTGTGGAAAGCACCCAACCCTCGTATCGCCGCCAATAGTGTCTCTTGCCAAATATCCTCGGCATCTTCCTTGATGCAACTGCTGGCGTGATAGATATAAGCATATAGAGCATCAGCATACCTTTCGTAGAAATGTTCCAACGCCCATGTTTCTCCGGCAAGGATGCATTGAATTAACTTAGACTCTGCAATTGGGTCATATTCCATCGATTGTGTCCATTGTGTTCAGGAATGCCTGTTTCTAGATGATTAGTCGTATATTGTCAGGAATTCCTTCGCTGCATTCCCCCCGAAATGATACCCGATTTACTATATAATAAAATTAAGATAGCTTTGTGAAGAAAAACAAGGATTAAAAAAACGGGCAATAGGAATCGCATAATAAGTGTTCCAATTGCCCGCAGGTAAGATCAATTTTTATATTGAAGTGGGTATTTCTTCGTTTTCACCTGTCTTCCCACTCTCTGTAAAAGGAGGCAGTGTGTTTTGAACCAGTTCGAAGCCATTAAGCTCTCGAAAAACCAAAGTCCAAACAGAAGAGATATATGTTTGCAGCAGCCCATTCAGAAAGATCATGGGGAGACTAAAGATAATCAAGAACAACGAGCCACCCACGACCCCTGCCGTAATCCAACTCGCAACAGTGCTCATAGTGTTGACCAAAAAGTAAATTAGAACCCCTGTTCCTCCTCCTACCAACAACGCGATGAACATCAGCATAAGGGCAACAGGAATGCAGATGAGGAAAAAACCCAGTTGTATGCCGATCAATATCAGCCACATCAAAAAGATATCTTTTAAATTTCGAAAAACCTTTTTCCATCCATCTCGAATGGCGTTGATGACACCTTTCCCTTTGAGGACGCATTCACGGTAGATGATTTCCATTACCAGCGATAAAACGACTTTGACGATCACAAGTATGAAAACAATCAGAAAGAACATTCCAACGGTTGCTATGATACCCGTCACCGAAGGTTCGTTATTGTTCACTAAACTCAACAGAACAGGCACGAAAGCACAACCCATGAATATCACCGCTATTAAAAAGAGCGGTAAAAATATTACCAGATTGATTAGGAACAACTGCCATGCCTGACGTGACCAACCCAGGCGGAATCCTTGCCTCCAGTTTACCTTTTCACCACTGGTCTCATAAGTGTCCACCATCTTGATCAAAGCCGTCCGGCTGACATAATGGAGTATGGCAAATAGGATAGCTAATAGAATAAAAAACACGATAATCGCTATTCCAATTCCAATAAAAGTTGGCAAGTTTTCAGGCGAAAATACACGATTGAAATATTGGGATAAGGTATCAAATGCGTCTTGTATCTCCGAAGGAATTTCAAAGCCATAATTTTGCGAACTTGTACCACTATGGGAACTCCCCCGGGCTCCTCCGTTGAATCCAGAATTGGTCGTTAGAGCGAGTAAAAACCCGAAAATCCATAACGCCTTGTAATTCCACAAAATATCCCAAGCGCGTTTTAATATTTTTGCGTAATTCATTTTTTCTCCTTATTAAACCATTCTATACTCGTTGGCGGTATTGTATTGATACCACCAAACAATTAACCAAGATAAATAAATCAAGCTGATTATCATAAATGCTGCAATCCCACTAATCCAACTCCAATGTGATAATTGAAAAGGTCCGAATAACCAAAGGATAAAACTGAGCGGATCCATCCTAGAAAAATCAAACCCAATTGTAGTGAATTTTCCTAAAATCATTTCATACATTCCGGGGATGCTCCCGAAAATCAAGCTGATTATAGAGACTGAGTATATAAAGGCAGCTAATACTAATAATCCGACAGGAATCATCTGCCAACTAATATTTAAGATCGATTTTGGCTGCCAGCTATTCGACGATCTAACCGTTAACTGGGAATTGACCTTGCGAATAAACTGGGCTTCAGGTTCAACAATTTTCATTGGCGGCACTTCGCATAATAATTCGATGAGGTGCCGTCGTTTTTTAAGTTCTGCCTGACAATGCAGGCAGGTTTCGAGGTGCTGTTCCACAAGATGAACTTTGGATGGAGGCAGCTCTTTATCCAGATATGCATCCAGGAGCAAGGTAAAATAGTCGATCATGTTTCCTCCAGATAATCTGCCAACATACCAGCCAGTTTTGTTCGAGCGTAATTCAACCGTGACATAACCGTTCCTATGGAAATATCCAGCGTATCAGCAATTTCCCGGTACGATAATCCGTGGTATTCACGTAGCACAATAACTGCCCGGCTTGCTTCAGGCAAAGCCAGGACAGCTTTTTGAATTACTCTAATGCGTTCCTTTTTATTCATAATCATATCGGCATTGTCTTCTAGGGAGCCTATCTGCACATCATCGATGTTCTCTATGGGTTTTTCTTTGCGGAGGATATCTAAAGCACTGTTCACCGCAATACGGTATAGCCAATTCCGAAAATTCGAATGAAATTGATATTCTGGCAAATGCTTCCAGGCTTTAATAAATGCTATTTGCGCTGCTTCATCCGCCAGGTATGCATCACCGCTTATTCGATAAACTACATCGATCACCTGATGATGATACAGATGCACCAATTCGCCAAATGCTTGTTGATCACCTTTTTGTGCTTTCAGGATCATCTCGGTGGTTTCATCTTTTGCTGATAAATTCACCGACATATCCAATCCTTTTGGTGCATATGCTTCTCTCTCAAAGTATTAACGCTACAAATCAAGTTTTTATTCGGTCAATCTTCTTTATTGGTTAATAAACTGCTTTCTGGTAAAGGATCCGATGGCTTTTTTATTCGCCAATATACTCCTTGGCTTCGTTCCATCAATCCAAAATCGATCAATCCCCGCCGTAAAGATGCCACATCCTCATAGAAATCTACCAGGATATGGTTTACTTCCTTTTCCGAATATTTCCGGTTAAATTCGAAAGCATTGGCGATCTCTTCCAGAATGATCTGTTGTTTCTTTCTTTGAGCCGGAATAGCTAACAAGATATTATTATGAAAGAATGTTCTTAATACTTTTTTCTTGTACGCATCTTCCTTCACGCTATCCATCATTTGAGCGGAGGGTATATAAATCATTTCATCCAGGGTTTTCGCTAGATTTTCTTTTACCAAAGAAAATATCTGGTAATACTGATCCTTTGTCGAAACAACCATGCCTGCGTTTGATAATGCAGCCAAATGGTGGGAAACAGTAGCCGGATTGAGAGAAAGAATCGCTGCTAATTCTTGCCCATGACGAGGTTTTTCTCTGATTAAATTCAATAAAATCAACCGCATCGGATGACCGAGCGCTCGAAACACTTTTGCCCTCTCCGCTAAATTTTTATCGACTTGTTCGCTCATTGTTTCCCTTTCTCAATAATATGATCGATATATCAAAAATAGATTATCCATACAGTTTTCCCCCATATTAGGAAAATCATTTGTGGGTTTTTCAGGTAACTCCTCAACCAGCTAAGGCGATTTTTTGTCGTTGAAATGTAAATAAAAGGGTTCTCTACTATTAACTGATCAGTTACAAATTGGATTACTTATGGCATGATTATTGCACATATTTTTAATAATGATTTAGTAAATATCGAAAGTTCGGACTAGGAAAAAAATATTTATTTTCAATTTCATCAAATTATATTCTATCATATAATATTAATAATATAGTATTACTTTATTCATAAGTATTTATATAAATTTCACAATTGGTGAATTGATTAGATATAACCAACCTAACGATAATAAAAGCCTTCATTTGTCCAAGCCGCTTGACGCTTTACATGGTCTGTGCTAGTATTATTGCAAAATTCGCAGAAAAAATGGCAGTTTGGTCCCATTTGGCGGTGAGGATAAAAGCGGGTTATTTAGTAAGGAGTCTAACATGCACATAAAACGCGTTCTGATGATCTTTATAGTATTGGTAATAATCGCTGGATCATCCGGGTGTGTGAAATCTGCTTCCAAAACAACAGATGCAACTCCTACCACCCCGAAAGAAAACCTACCCGTCCAAGAAACCCCGGGTGATATCATGAGCCAATTGGAAAGTTTTGCCACGCAAACTGCAGTTGCCATGGAGGGTCCAAGCTTGATTATGGAGACGCCTGAGCCTTCTTCAGAATTACCCTCAGAAGAAGAAACTCCTGAGGCTGTTCCTTCCACAGAAGCAGAAGCAACTGCTGCTCCAACAGAGACTTTATCACCAATACCCACCACGAAACACGAAGTACCAAGCACGTACACAGTTCACCGGGGAGAATTTCCATATTGCCTGGCTCGACGGTTCGATGTTAATCCGGTTGCTTTATTGAATGCGAACGGATTAAGCGAAGGCTCATTTCTCCATGAAGGGATGACTTTGAAAATCCCGAAAAACAGCAATTTCCCGGGAAAACGAGCTTTAAAAAATCACCCTACAACTTACACAGTCTCTGCCGGAGATACCATTTATACGATTGCTTGCGAATTTGGCGATGTCGACCCCTTATCAATCGCCGAAGTGAATGGGTTAACATCGCCCTATAAATTGACTTCGGGACAGAAATTGACCATCCCATAAATTGTCACTTGAATATAAAATAATTGGGAGTAGCAGAAATAACCGCTAGCTACTCCCTTGTTTTTTTATTGGAGAGGATTATCCATGAATTTTAATACACTCGAATCGAAAAAAATATATTCCGGAAAAGCGTTTCAAGTTCAAGTTGATTCCGTACAAGCACCAAACGGTTTGATGATGCAAGTAGAAATTATTAAACACCCATCTGCAGTAACGATTCTGCCAATAGATGAGCAAAATATATGGTTCGTACGCCAATACCGCCATGCCGCTGGGTTAGAAATCCTGGAACTGCCTGCGGGGACGCTTGAACCGGGTGAGGAGCCAATCCTCTGCGCCCATCGTGAAATTCGTGAAGAAATTGGTATGTCTGCAAAAATTATGAAAGAGATTGGCGGCTTTTACCTGGCTCCCGGATATTCCTCCGAGTATTTATATGCTTTTCTGGCAAGCGGACTGGAACCGGCACCCCTTCCGGGTGATACTGATGAATTCATCCAGGTAGAAACAATACCAATACAAACAGTATTTGAAATGGCAGAAGGCGGTCAAATTTTCGATGGTAAAACTCTGGCAACATTATTACTTGCCCGAAAATTACTCGATATCCGCCCATGAATTATGCCGTTTTCGAAGAAGAAGGCCGGTCCATTTGCGGAGAAATTGGTTTTTTTCGCTTTCCGCAGCGCCTCCCAGTTTCAGGATTAAGCATTGTATTAAGCCAGGTTACCGCCTGTGTATCATAATCCCGCCTGCCGCACAGATCACATATCCAGGCTGGGAAATTCGGAACCGTGATCAACTCACTATTAAGCCAGGTAAAATACGTGATATATTGTAAACGCATAATCCCAGACTGGCATTCGGGGCAAGACATCATGTATTCTGATTGATCGAGCGAAATGTCATCTGTCATGAGAATGCCTTTCTACGAAACTGCTTCCTGAACAATTTTTACTCCAGCACTCGCTCCAATTCTGGATGCACCCGCATAAATCATCGATTTGGCATCCGAATAGGTTTTGATACCTCCAGCAGCCTTTATCTTCATTTTTCGCCCAACAATTCGGTTCATCAATTCGACATCTTCCACCGTCGCGCCGCCCGAGCTGAAACCCGTTGATGTCTTTACGAAATCAGCCCCCGCTTCCTGACAAAGCAAACATGCCATGATTTTTTCGAATGGATTGAGTAATGCCATCTCAAGGATAACTTTAACGATTGCTTTTTGATGATGCGCATTCTCTACCACTGTATGAATATCATTATATACCAAGCCATAATCTCCGCTTTTTAATGCTCCGATATTGATGACCATATCAATTTCTGAAGCGCCTGCCTGGATACAAGATAATGTTTGGAAGGCTTTCATTGTAGGAAAGTCTGCTCCCAGGGGAAAACTAATCACCGAACATATTCGGACATCGGTATTCTTCAACAGGCTGTATGCCAAAGGCACATTTACCGGGTTTACACAGACGCTGGCAAAATGATATTGCGCTGCTTCTTCACAAAGGTTGCTGATTTGTTGAGCAGTCGCTTCGGGTTTAAGCAAGGTGTGGTCGATAAAACTAGCAATTTTATTCCCCGAAGGAAACAGAGATGGAGGCGGCGGTTCGGGTAAACTTTGCTGGTATGTTTTTGCTAAATCTACAATACGGTCGATATCAGTCATACTTTTCCTCTATGGGTTATGGGGCAGCCACCGCAGATTGATTTTGGTTTATTACCCCCCAACTTTGGGGAGGCCAATAAATCACCACAGCTTTTCCAATGATGTTCTCCAGCGGTACTGTTCCCCATGCATGTGAATCGTTCGAATTATTCCGATTATCTCCCAACACAAATACCCCATTGGAGTCGACAACAATATCTAATTCATAATTGGGAGCTGCTTTAATGTAGGGTTCTTCTAAAACCTGATCGTTGACGATAACTTTTCCATCTTTAATCACTACATGATCCCCCGGCAATCCAATAATTCGTTTGATATATTCTTCGGTGGGACTATTGGGTGGGTGAAAAACAATCACATCTCCGATATTCATTGAGCTAAACTTATAAGCCATTTTATTAACAATAAGTAATTCACCAGTATACAATGTGGGTTCCATACTATGTCCATCCACCCGAATACGGGCAGAAACAGTATCGATCCCGGCAAATAATACCACAGCAATCAGCAATGTTTCCAGAATTTCCAATATATTTTTCAGCCATGATGCACCCTGATATAGAGGAGCCTGCGGATCTGGAATAATTTCAGACTGGAAATTTTCCAACACATCCTCCGAGATGATTAAAAAGATTATAAGCCTTGTTTATTGATGGGACAAGGAATAGACTGAAACACTAATCTTCTTTGTAAGGTGAGAAGATAAATTAAAATAGGAGTAAAGTATTAATTAAGTATTTTAATTAATTTAGAGAATGAATTGTCCACTCACCATTAATTGATTTTTGGAAATAGTATGGATATGGAGGGAATTGAGAATGAAAGTGTTCATCTCATGATCACATCTCCGCCGTATTTTAATGCACCTTTCGATTATAAAGTGCTCTATGAAACATATGATGATTATATGGGAGTATTACAAGCAGTTGCAAAAGAGACTTATCGAGTTTTAAAAAATGGACGGATCGCCGTATTAAATATAGATGACATACTCGTTCATGGTGAAAAATATCCAATTGTTGCTGATGCGACTAGGATTTTTATAGACGCAGGATTTCGATATAGAGATCGAATAATAATGTTGAATATACCCCGGTACCCATTTTAAAATTGTCTTCTGATTATAAAAATCAGGGTAAAAAATTATTAAAGAAACACAATGATATATTAAATCAATTAAACCAAGAGGGAAAACATAATGGCTTCCAAGTGAAATATTTTTGATTTACCTCCTCGCCTTCATCACAATCCTTATCGGAGTGCCGATATAACCATAATCCCGTCGGATACAGTTTTCTATATAACGCAAATACGAAAAATGCCCTAATTTCGGGTCGTTTACATACAATAAAAATGTAGGCGGGTCGCTGCGCACCTGGGTGCCGTAATATATTTTAAGTTGTTTTCCGGCATGTGATGGCGCCGGATGCTGATGCTGCGCATTTTGCATTATTTGATTGATCTGTGATGTGGAAAGCCGTACCAGGCGTTCTTCCTGAACCCGCAATGCCATCGGCAGCACCTGCTCCACCCTTTGCCCTGTCTTGGCAGAGATGAACAGTATTGGTGTGTAATCCATAAAATTCAATGTCTGACGGACATGCTGCGTATAAAGATCCATCGTATTTGTGTCCTTTTCGATGGCATCCCACTTATTCACCACAACCAATGCGCTTTTCCATGCATCCAAGATAAAACCAGCTATATGTGCATCCTGAGCGGTTAAGCCGCTGACGGCGTCGGTAACTAAAATTCCTACATCTGCCCGTTCTATCGCCCGCAAGGAACGCAGCACACTACATTTTTCCACACCCGGCTCAATCTTGCCTCTGCGGCGGATGCCGGCGGTGTCGATTAGCGTTATAGGAATATCTTCAAAAACGATATGCGTATCAATGGCATCTCTCGTTGTTCCGGGTATGGGGCTGACAATAGCGCGCTCTTCTCCCACCAGTTTATTAAGTAAACTGGATTTACCCACATTCGGCTTGCCCACGATAGCAATTTTTACCGATTCATCTTCTTCCTCTTCACCTTTGGTTTTAAAAGTTGCTACCAGGGCGTCTAATAAATCCCCCGTTCCTGTGCCATGCAACGCGGATATGGGATAAGGGTCTCCTAAACCCAATTCATAAAATTGAACAGCCTGCAGGCGACGCGCTTCGCTATCCGATTTATTCACCACCAAAAGGATTGGCGGAAAAGCTTGTCCATCCCGTTTCTGCTGGTTCCGCCTTAATATTTCTGCCACCTCCCGATCCGCCGGGGTGACGCCGCTTTCTGCATCGGTAATAAATAACACCGCATCGGCTTCGCGGATAGCAATTTCTGCCTGGGTACGGATTTCATCAACAAACTCAGTCGAACCAATGGATAACGGTTCTTTGCCAGATCCTGACGCTGTTTGCGTCGGATCTATTCCCCCGGTATCGACAATGTCAAAGATATGCCCTGCCCATTCTGCCTCGGCTACCAAACGGTCACGGGTAGTGCCGGGAATCTCATCTACCACCGCCAGTCTTTCACCTGCCAGGCGGTTAAACAATGTACTTTTACCCACGTTAGGGCGTCCAACTAAAGCAATAACAGGTTTTGGCATCTTATGGTTCAGTATTTGGTTTAGTGTTTTCAGGTGTTACCGTAGATGTGGGAAGTATCGGGGTAAGCGTAACGGTGGGGTTAATCCGATGCGTAGGGGTTGTAGCAACCGTGACGGTCACTTCCAAATTTTGCGGATTAATAGAAGCAACTTTGAGCTGGCTTGGCAGCAAATCGACTTTTGGAACTACCTGATAAGTACCCGGTTCCATTCCAGTCAAATCAACTGATACACGAATGCCGCCCGATGTTAGGCTGTTGATTAATGGCAAAGGTCCGCTTATTAATACTTCAACTGATTCTGGGGAAATTTGTGCAGAATATTCTGGTGATAATCCAATTGCCTGAACCGGCAGCGAAATCGGCAGACTTCCCTCCAAAGCAGCAATACTTAGCCGGATTAACACGCTTTCTTCTCCAGCCAGGGTAACATCCGGGGGTAAATTTAATGTGGCGCGGATATCGATATCATCGCTTAACCCAGTAAGATCCACCGGTTTTGTTTCAACATAACCTGGAATTTCATCCACCAATTGAGGATCCGCAGAAAAAACAGTCACATTCGGTGGGGAGACCGAAATATTGGTAAGCCAATATCCACTAGCAACTTCGCCAGTGGTCACCACTTTTACCACAACATTGCGGTAACCTCCCAACAAAGAAATTTGTTGGTTTACCTGAACAGTGCTGGGAGAAACCTCAACATCGGGGACGACATCACCATTTGTGTCCACCGCTGCGACCATAATATTTTTCTTAATCGATTCACTAGCGCCGCTTATATCAAGTTGTGCAATGACGTTATTCACTTTTTGCACCTTAGATTCAGGTCCCGAAACATTGATAAACTTCGGGGAGATATTATTTATACCTTGACGATAACCAAGGGAGGGTTCACCGCTTACCATCAACTCAACTGGATATAATTTATTGATCAACTTTTCCAAAGTCAGGTTGATCTCATCAGGTTCAACTTTAATGACCTGATTTGGATTAACTGCAATTTGGACCTTTACAGGAATAGCATGATTTCCCTCGTTAACTCCTGCAAGGTCGATCCATGCTTTTACCAACTCTGGATTGGAATTTAATTTTGACCAAATTGAGCGCGGTGCTCGTATGGTAATCCGAGCCTGATGGGGAGTGTTATCCACGATAACGAGCTGAGAATCTAATCCGACTATCGAAATATTCACCAGGCGCGGATATACCTGCACTTCATTAGGGTCTGCAGCAAGAATTGCCGAAACCCATACAATAAAAGCAAATATAAAAGCCAGCAGCAGCGAGCTTATATTTTTCCCAAACCAGCGAATAATCCTCATTACCATGGTTAAACGTCCAATTTATTTTTTGAGCTTATCGAGAATATACGGTCGACCCAGTAAGCGAAACACTTCTTTTCTTCTTGTGAACTAAAAATCACGCGCAATATATTCTCAAGCCGCTCTAAATCCAACCGACGGATCATCCTGCCCCCCTGAACCACAGTGATATTGCCAGTTTCTTCAGATACAACAACAGCAACAGCATCGGATACTTCTGAAATACCTAAAGATGCCCGGTGCCGAAGCCCCATTTTCCGGTCGGGGGAAGGCG
Organism: Chloroflexota bacterium; assembly: GCA_012798185.1. Classification (GTDB taxonomy): domain Bacteria; phylum Chloroflexota; class Anaerolineae; order Anaerolineales; family UBA4823; genus JAAZNS01. Next base: position 17,771 of record JAAZNS010000259.1, read on the forward strand.
CTAATACACCACTGGATGAAAGTGGCATCACGCAAGCCGCGGCAATTATTTTTGAACCCGAAATAATCACAGCGCCATCGTGCAAAGGTGTATTAGGGTAAAACACTTGAAGGAGTAATTCGGGGCTTACGGTTGCATTCAATATCACCCCAGTGCTCACATACTCATCCAAGTTATCAAGGCGTTGGATCACAATCAAAGCACCATGTCTTCGTTCAGAGAGCTGCCCAACTGCTGCTACAACAGCTGGAATAGTCTTGGGAATATTCGAGGAAGACAACCCGGAGGGTATAATCGAACCAGCTCTGCCTAATCGTTCTAATGTCCTGCGGATTTCAGGAGCAAAAATAACCGGAACAGCTAATAATAACGCTGGCAATGTATTGCTTACCAGCCATGAAAACGCGGGCAGTACATCCAAACTGGTTAGCAGACTGAACAGCACGATTATAACCAATGCCCCCCGCAACAAGACCATTGCTTGGGTATCTCGGATTAATTGCAATAAAATAAAAAAAACTAGCGTAACCAGGAATAAGTCGACCAGGTTAAACCAATTGAGTCTTTCAAATATAAAAACGATATCATTAACCAGATTGGTTATCACGGCAAATTTGCTTTCAAACCGGCCTCAAAACGCGGTCTTTACGTAACTCTTTATAGAACAAGATGCTACCCATCGGCATTGATTCCTTTGCTGCTTCTTGCCAAGCACGAGTGCTCAAGCTGTTTATGTTCCCCTCTTTATAGCCTAAAGAAGTCCAAAGCGCACTCTGCGTTGCCAGATGAGGAGGAATAAATAATAACGCGATCTCGCACTGTAAATTCCGTGATGCAATTTCCATTTCCTCTAATAAAGCACGAATAACTTCCGAAAAAGGTATTTCGGGATCCCAATAAATATCATCCACGCGGGCAATTAAATTTTCGACCTGCCACCCGATAATGCCAATCAATTTTTCCTGACGCCTCAGCAAGAGGAACGCTTTTTCACTCAGCCACGCAATAATGTCATCCGATTTTATTGTCCGTTGGTTATCAGCAATCCGGTTGATAAAATCTGCCATTTCCATAGCTTGTTTCGGACGTGCCCTTTGCACCGTCATTTGATCCGTTAGAGTTTTTACTTGTTCGATCAACCCGGCTTCACTTTGGGGAACAGTTCTCTGCCAGGCGGTAAAAACCTGCTGCCATGTATCATCGAAAGATTTATCATTGCGAATGATAATATCCGCTAAATCAACTTTCCCTTGCTGAGGCGGCTGCGCTGCCATACGCTGACGGGCAGCGGCTTCATTCATCCCGCGTTTTTGAACCAGCCGTGTAACCTGAATTTCTTCCGAAGCATATACGACCCAAAGTGTGTCACAACGAGAGCGTAAACCCGATTCGATTAATTTAATTGCCTCGATGACGATAACCATTTGCTGGGAATGTTTAACCAGCAAATCTACCGCCTGATGAACCAGGGGATGAACAATCGCTTCGAGCTGCGACATGGCTTGACGATCTGAAAACACAATCATCCCTAATTTATTGCGGTCAATCTGTCCATCAGGGGTTAATATCCATTTTCCGAAATGATCGACAACCGCCTGATACCCTGGGGCGCCTCTAGCAATTGCGCGATGCCCTAAAGCATCCGCATCGATGCCATACGCCCCCATATGCTCAAGCATTTTCCTTACGACGCTTTTTCCGGTCGCAATATTCCCTGTTAATCCAATTACGTATTTTCCTTGCCAGGCGCTCATGTCACTTCCCTTAATATAAGACATTCTTCACCCCCATTTTAGCCGGGGGAGCGAAGAATGTCAAAGGATGAACGATATACAATTCTGTTGTTTACAAAAACTTCTCTGCGTAATGACAGGCAACCCAATGCCCAGGGCGCAATGCGCGTAATTCGGGTTCGTCTTTTGAGCATATTTCCTGCGCAACAGGGCACCGTGGATGAAATCGGCAGCCAGAAGGCGGATTAATCGGATTAGGAATTTCCCCTGCAGGCATAACCTGTGTCCTTCGTTCGTGAGGATTAGGTACCGGCACAGCCGCCATTAACGCTTGTGTATAAGGATGTAATGCATGACCGTATACTTCTCTCAAATCCCCCATTTCAGCCAGCCTGCCTAAATAGAGAATTCCGATCCGGTCACAAATGTATTTAGCTGTTGCCAGGTCATGGGTGATGAAAAGATACGTTAGATTGAGCTCATTTTTTAATTGCACCATCAAGTCCAGCAATAACGCTCTTACACTGACATCCGCCATCGCGATCGGTTCATCCGCCAGGATTAAATCCGGATTGGTTATCAACGCCCTGGCAATTACCACCCTTTGCCGCTGTCCACCGGATATTTGATGTGGATACTTAGTAAAAAAGAAATGCGGCGGCGTTAAGCCAACTTTTTCCATAATACTCAATGTAATATCACGGTGTTCGGCGATTTTTTCGGGGTAATGGATCTTTAAACCGTGGGCAATCGAATCACCTAAACACATCCGCGGATTTAGCGATGCCATAGGGTCTTGAAAAATCACCTGCATCCGCCGGCGGAGTTTGCGTAATTCTTCGCTTTCGAGGGAAGACAGATCGATACCGTCAAACATCACCTTTCCAGCGGTGGGTTTTTCCAGCCCAATAGCCAGCCTTCCTATGGTTGTTTTTCCGCTCCCGCTTTCTCCAGCCAATCCGAATGCTTCACCTCGTTTTATAGTAAATGAAACATCATCGACAGCTCGAACAAAGTCGACATGACCTGCTAATATTTGATCGAGAAAATTCTGTTGAACCGGAAACCATTTTTTTAAATGCGTGATTTCCACTAAATTTTCATTTTTATTAATCGATATTTGTTCGCTCATGCTTTTACCTTTATGGTCGAGCGTTCCTTTTGAGGATGATCCTGGTATAACCAGCAATGCACCCATCTGCCAGGCACAACCTCCTCCATATTCGGACAAAATCGAGAGCACAGGGGCATTGCCTCAGGGCATCGCGGGTGGAATCGGCACCCCGATGGAGGGTGTGTCAGGTTAGGCGGTTCGCCGCTCATTTTGTATAATTCTTCATGATCATCGAGCTTTATGCTTGGCACAGAGCTTAATAATCCTATTGTATAAGGATGCAAAGGATTATCAAAGATATTAGTGATATCTCCTAACTCTACGATCTGACCTGCATACATTACCGCAATGCGGTCAGCTATTTCAGCAACCAGGGCAATGTTATGGGTAATTACCAGAATTGCCAAACCAAATTCTTCTCGGATTTCGCGCAATTGATCGACCAGCTTGGCTTCGACAATCACATCGAGAGACGTGGTTGCTTCATCAGCAATAATCAAATCGGCATTTAGGATCAATCCCAAACCAATCATCACCCGTTGGCGCATTCCACCTGAAAGCTGATGGGGGTAATCGCGCAACCGGCGCTCTTGAATTCCCAGCCTTCCAATAAGTGTACGAACTCTCTCCTGGGCATTTTCCAATACCGTTTTGGGTTCGTGAACCTGAATAGCTTCGATAAGATGTTCATCGACGCGCTGCACCGGATTCAACGAGGTCATCGGGTCTTGGAATATCATGCTTATTCGTCTGCCGCGAAAATCGCGCAGGCGTTTTTGGTCAAATTTCATCACATCTTCGCCGTCGAAAATGATTGCACCACTGCTAATTTTAGCCGGCGGCATGATCATGCGCATGAGCGCTTTTCCCAGAGTACTTTTACCACACCCGCTTTCACCCACCAAGCCTAATATTTCACCGCGATAAATGTCGAAAGAAACATCATTAACAGCGCTTACTGGACCAAGCCGTGTATGGTAATTAACACTTAAATTTCGCACTTGAACAAGAACTTTATCGTTTGACATCATTTTACAGCTCCGCCAGACGAGGGTTCAAAATTTCGGATAAACTCTCGCCCAACATGCTAAAAGCCAGGGTGACCATACTTACCATTAACCCGGGAAAGGTGATCAGCCACCAGGCTCGGCGCAGGTAATCCTGTCCGCGCGCCAGGTCAATCCCCCAATCAGGTGTATCAGGTGGCAGCCCCAAACCTAAAAAGCTTAAGCCTGCTTCAGTTAATATCGCATCGGCAACATTTACAGAGAAGATAATTACAATGGAAGGGATCACATTGGGAAAGATATATTTCCATAATATTGTGCTTGGTTTTGCACCTAAACTGCGTGCTGCCTCAACGTATAATTCTTGCTTTACAGAAAGGGTCTGGCCGCGCACAATACGAAAATAAGTGGGCACATAAAGCACAGCAATCGCGACAATCACATTACCAATCCCAGCCCCCAGTACTGCCGCAATGGAAATTGCCAGAATCAATCCCGGGAAAGAATATAAACTGTCCATCAGCAGGGTTAATATCCGATCGAAAGGTCCGCTGATAAACCCGCTGATTAAACCCAGCGGCACGCCGACTAGAATCGAAACAATGGCTGAGGAAAGTCCTACAATCAAAGCGATGCGAGTGCCCCAGATAATGCGGCTGAATATATCCTGCCCAATTTGGTTGGTACCAAAAATAAACCCTTTAGCAGTTTCTTCGCGTAACGCTCCGCAGATTTCAAGCTGGGGATATTTTTCGATAATACCCTCCAGCTCAGCAGGCGCTGCAATGAACCCGTTCACTTCTCCTGCAGCGGTTGCCTCCAAACCTTCTTCCAGAGTCTCGAATCGGATTGGGCGCGGATTATATGTCGCAGGCTCACCAGCTGCCTTAGCTTCATCATTCAACGCTGTGACAGCCTCCCGTAATGCCTGGCTTGAAGGGCTGGCAACGACTATTCCCACCTTGTTTTTCGAGGAAGCTATCTCTTTAAATTCCTTGATGTCAGAATCTATATTTGCGACCAGCACAAATGACGAGGGAGCTTCTCCGGGAGCGAGCAAGGATGAACTAACTTCTGCTTTTGGATCGTAGGGGGCAAACCATTGAGGAAATATTCCAATTATGATAATAAACAACAGCAAAAAAGCGCTGAGTACTACAAACCACCAATCACCGCCATACCATTTACGCGCTAGAAAAATCTTGCGGACAAATCCAACCCGGTCTAAATCCAATTGCCATTGCGGCACGACATATTCTTGGTCAATATCATTGTCATGAGTATTTTTTTCATTCATAATCAGCGCCTTAATAACGAATTCTCGGGTCAATAAATGCGTATAAGAAATCCATTGCCAGGCTGATGATTGCCACAAAAAAAGCAAAAACACCAATGGTAGCTTGAACAGCCGTATAATCACGCAATTCGATCCGATCGACCAGATAACGCCCCATTCCAGGCCAGGAGAATGTTGTCTCGGTAAGCACTGCACCAGCCAATAGAATAGCAAATTGTAAACCAATCAATGTGAGAATTGGAATGAATGTGTTCCTTAAGGCATGTTTGTAAACCAGGCGCCTTTCGGGCAATCCCCGCGCTCTGCCTGCGGTTATAAAATCTGCCTGGAGCATTTCGATCATATTAACTCGGGTTAGGCGGATGAAAACGCCGGTTAACGCCAACCCAAGGGTGAGCGAAGGTAAAATCAAATGGGATATACATGACCGGAAAGCAGCCCAATTTCCTTGTAATATCGAATCAAGCACATAAAAATGGGTTATTGGTCGGAAATTAGTCATCATTAAAGTATCCATTCTGCCTGCCAGCGGCAAAATGGGAATTCGCACGGAAAAAATGATCTGGAAAACCAACCCCATAAAAAAGATAGGGATTGAATACACTGCGATGCTGAACAAACGAATACCGTAATCGATGGTCTTCTTGCGCTTTTCAGCAGCATAGGCACCGCTGACTATCCCAAAGATTGCTGTAAAAATCATGGCAGGGACAGTCAATTCAATCGTTGCCGGTAATTTTTCACCCAGTTCATCGATAATCGGACGTTCACCCTGGGTAAGTGCCGTGCCAAAATCAAGAGTTACCATTTTCCAAAGGAAATCGAAATACTGCACGTAAAGCGGACGGTTCAAGCCGAGCCGTTCTCTTAGTGCCATGGCTTGCTCTTCGCTTACCTTTGGTCCAAGCTGAGATCGAATTGGATCACCAGGAAGTATCCGCATAACGATAAAAACCATGGTGATTAAAATCCAAATCATCGGGATGGTTAAAAAAATTCGAGTGATTAAAAAATTCCTGAGGGAGGATGACATGCAAAACACTCCGTAAAAAATTCAAGCAAGGGGCGAGGTAAGGCTCGCCCCTTGGTTCGATCGAGAATATATAATCGTAATTCCCCCCTTGATCACCAGTCTACTCACCGCCAGTCATGTAAGTGCAGTTGAATACAAGATACCGCAGGGTGGGGGCATCGATCTTGGTGACGGTCAATCCTTCGACGCTTTGCAGCCGTGTCGCTTCAACAGCGCCAAGAATTCGCCAGGCGATATCGATTTCGCCTTTTTCAACTGCCTGACTCATAGTGGTCGGGTCGGCGAAGTAGCGGATAATCACTTTGGGGATGATTGGTTTATCATCACCAAAATAATTCGGATTGGCTTCCAAAACCATTTGCTCACCTGCAACATAGGAAACCATGCGGTAAGGACCAACACCGTCCAAAGCAGTTGGGAATTGGACAATTTTATCTGCCGGGAATTGATTAGGATTCACCGGTACAAATGGAGCAGTAGCAGCAATGGCAGGGAAGAAACCGAATGAATCTTTAAGGTGGTAAACCACGGTCAGATCATCGGGAGCTTCCACGCTTTCCACATAGATCTGCACCAAACCTGAAACCTGCCCTTCCAATGTGTTGATCCGATCCCAGGCATAAACATAATCTTTTGCCGTAAGCGGCGTGCCATCGGCAAATTTAACACCTTCGCGCAGTTTGAAGGTATAGGTCTTGCCATCTTCGCTAACAGTGGGTAATTCTGCTGCCACGCCGGGAATCAAATCCGCAGTTCCGGGGGCGTATGTCAACAGAGGCACCCCGGTGTTCTTCAAGATTTCCCAGTCGTGCGTGGCATAGGCATCGTTTGCATCGAGGCTGTTTACTTCATCGGTAGTGCCAATGATCAGCGTGTCGGTGCTGCCCGAAGCTGGAACAGCATCAGCCGCAAAGCTGACGATGTTGTAGTTGAATTCAAAGGGTGGGCCAATCTTAACCCCTTCGATGCCTTTTCGGGTTGTTACGAATTCCGGTTCCCAAAACATGGGGATGGTGGGAACTTCTTCTGCATACAATTCGCCAATTTCCTTATAAGTCGCTTCACGTACTGCCGGATCAGAGGATGATGCTGCTTTTTGCAGCAAAGCATCCATCTTCTCATTGCAGTAATTCACCCCATTATCTGGTGATTGCAGGCAGGAAGCAAAAGGCGTCAGCCAGGTATCAGGATCAGCAAAATCGGGGAACCAGCCCAGCATAAACATGGGCAGTTTTCCAGCCACAAAGCTGTCAACATATTCAGCCCAGTTTTGACTTTTAAGTTCGACCTTCATCAAGCCAGTCTCTTCCAATTGTTCCTTGATCACCTGCATCACATCAGCGGTCGTAGTGCCATAATGCTCAGGTGGATACCATAGCTCGAAGGTAAATGGATTGTCTTCGGTGTAACCCAAACTGGTGAGAATTTGTTTAGAAAGTTCCAGATCGCGGGTACCATATTTATCTAGAAACGCTTCGGTAGCATAAGGATATCCCGGTGGAACCATATGGTAAGCAGGTGCATTTCGGCCTTCGAAGACACGGTCAACAATGACCTCGCGATCAATAGCGGCTGCAATAGCCGAGCGGAGTTCTTTGCTCCATAAAAGATGTGGTTCTTCCGTAGGTTCTTCAGTTGCAACCGGTTCTTCGGTGGCAACCGGCGCTTCAGTAACTACAGGCGCCTCTGTGGCAGCAGCCTCTTCAGTTGCTACAGGAGCTGCTGTTGGCGTCGTGCAAGCGCCCAGCGCCATACTAAGCAACACTAATAAAACGCCTAATTTGTAAAGTATTTTTTTATTCATAATCTTCTCCTCATACGCATAAAAATCTTGTTGTTCTTGATCGACTAAAATAGATATTTTCCTTTATCCACCTCCATTTGGCATATATTATTGATTTATTGTATCGATTATACGCTATGATAATCAGATGTCAACCAATCTCCATCGAGAGTACAATAAAAGCAAAATCGCATAGATAATTATTGAATACGCTGTAAGTTGTACGATTTTCTGCAGGTTTTTATTCAACCTCTTTCAATGCTATAATACTGACGCAATTTATCCTATATAACCGATGATAGCTGACACTGGTAAAATTTTATCAATAAAATATACTCAAAATTAGTCAAATTGGCAATGTGCGGAGAAAATGAAAAATGGCAAAAAAAACCTGGGAAATTATTAAGATCAGCTACTGCCAGCACGCCGGTAATGACGTACGCCTCGAAGCAGAATTAATCTACCCTGCTGAATGGCTGCCCGAACAAAATCCTCGGGTAGTCGCCCATCGATGTTCGAACGGAATGGCTTGTAACATGATTGGACAGGTAAATTGCTTATGGGCAGGCACCAATCCTGTTGTAGACCCTTTTATATAACCATTATCGGTTACATTAAATTGCATTACCTTCTTATAAACATAATACAAATAATTCTTCCACGGGTTCAATTATTTAATTTATCACGCCCAACTTTTTGCCAACCAAATTAAATACAGCTAATCCCTGCTCAAGATCGGATTTTGCGTGAGCGGCTGAGATCATAACCCGGATACGGGCTTTTCCGCGTGGTACAGTGGGAAAACCGATCGCCATTGCGAATACACCATTTTCGAATAACTCCCGGCTGAATTGCTGGGCAACCGGGGCTTCGCCAAGCATAATTGGCGTAATCGGAGTAACACTTTGGCCGGTGTTGAAACCTAAGCGCTGTAATTCCGCCTTGAAAAATTTGGTGTTTTCCCATAATTTATCAACCAGCTCTGTGGATGCTTCCAGAATATCCAGGGCAGCCAGACAGGCAGCTGTATCTGGCGCAGTCATAGCAGAAGAGAACAGGAAAGGACGTCCGCGCTGTCGCAACCATTCCACTACCAGGGGATTGCCAGCGACCACTCCACCTACCACCCCAAACGCTTTCGAAAGTGTGCCAATTTCAACATCAACCTTACCATGTAATCCAAAATGATCAACAATACCGCGCCCGCCCTTTCCTAAAACACCTTCACCATGAGCATCATCCACCATGAGAATGGCATCGTGCTTTTTGGAAACTTCATATATTTTATCCAGCGGGGCAACATCGCCATCCATGCTGAAAACGCCATCGGTAACCACCAGTGCTCTGCCATATTTTCCTCTTTCATCATGGAATGCCCGCTCCAGATCTTGGGGATCGCAATGGGCATAGCGGACAATGCGTGCGCCTGCCAGCCGGCATCCATCAATGATACTGGCATGGTTTAATTCATCCGAAAAAATGGCATCGTCTTTTCCCACCAGCGCCGGGATCGCGGCAATATTTGCGTTGAATCCCGATTGAAACGTAATGGCAGCTTCCACACCCTTGAATTTTGCCAGCCTTGATTCCAGCTGCATATGAAGATCCGTGGTCCCAGCTATAGTTCGTACGGCTGCTGGGCCTACCCCAAAAGTCTCCACCGCCTTAGCTGCGGCAGCAACCACTTGGGGATGATTGGCTAATCCTAAATAATTATTGGAGCAAAAATTCAGCACTTTTTTCCCATCCACAACTAACCAGGCGCCTTGCGGGGAACTGATTGTGCGGATTCGATTATACAAACCCGAATTTTGCAAATTATGTAATTCATCTTGAATCCATTTCAATTTATTGGACATAGTTCACCTCACTTTGATTTAAAGTTGTTTCTTCGGACGTTTCAAACCAAACCCAATGAATCGACCTAAAGCCTCTCCAACGGTTGGTGCTTTAATTCCCGAAATCATTCTTTCGTCTGCCCATTGAAATCCTTCACGCTCCTGCCGCCACAACGTTTCATCCTTTTTTGCCATAGTGAACGCGCTAATTAAAGAAGTCTGATCAGCGGCAAGAATATCCTGCTTCAATTTTATCAACCCATTCACTAAAGAATCAATCAAACGGATGGAATTGGGTTGGTTAGATTTCGCCATCAGAGCTAATGCTTCTGGAGTATCCAATCCGGCCCCTTCTGCAACAAGCGCATAGGGGTGACCTGCTAATTTCCGCGCATCTTTCCAGCCCGGCTTGTTTGCTGTAATATTCACGAAAGAGACAGCCAGCCATTGCGGCAGTAAATGAACAGCGGTCATTAACCCATCCATTTCAACCGGGTCACTAAAATATGGGGTGGCTTTTAAAAGGTTTACCAAATCAAAGCCTAATTTAACAGCTTCTCCGGGCGTGTTTTGAGAGGCAACAATGCCCAATACGGCATTATGGAAAAGGTCGCTCTGCGCATGAGCAAAACCGCTGCCGCTCTCATAAAGATATTTGGGATTAAGGACAGGCGTCAAGCCGACGTAATGCCTACCCTGAGGGAGCAATTCATTTACCCAATCTAATATTGGTTGTTTTAACGGAGCTGTATCCATCACCACCACCCCTTCTTTCAAGCAAGGGGCAATGATCTCAAGCGTCTCGCGAATTTGATCAAAAGGCAGCGCCAAAATGACCAGGTCGGCATTGACAACCGAATTGGGTAGATTGATTTCATAACGATCGATGGCGCCGGCTTTCATCGCCGCTCTCGAAGCATCGACCGAGCGGTTGTGCCCTAGGCGGGTTAATAATTGCCCGTGTTCAGCCAGCGCCAGTCCGATCGAACCGCCTATCTTTCCTAAACCAATGATAGTTATATTGACCGTCATTTTGCCCTCAACTCAAGTTGTCTGCTTCCTGCAGATAATATAAAAATTGATCTTCAGTAGTTTGATTTTTGGGATAATTCTTTTCATGATGGCGGCGGATCAAGTTCACACATAAAGGAGTTGACCCGGTTTCTTCTGCCAATTTTGCTCCCCAAAGCGGATGCTGATTATGTATGAAAAACACCCGCTGGTAAAAATTGGGTTTTCTGTTACCAAAATCGACATTACGAAGCCAGCGAGACACCACCTTAGGGAAAAATGTGTTCCCGATCACCAGCCACACCCTCTCCCACAATTTCAAAAGATGATTGATCTTTCCAATATCATGCAATAAAGCGGCGATAATCAAGTCGGGATATTGGCAATTGTGCTTTATCAGATAACGAGCCACCTTGATACTATGCGCTTGTTCACTTGGCTGCATTTGATTGAATAGGCGGTATTGTTCATCTGTGAGCATGGCGTGAACGAATTCCAATTCATCCGCCGATGGTGACGCTGACAATGCCTGCCAAAATTGCCAGGAGCGATATACGATTCCCAATTATTACCCTACCAGTAAATTCATCAATAAAAACAATGGTGGATTGATGATTTTTCCCAAAATCCCCAGGAAAACAATTGCCATTAATATCATCGGACCATAAGGCTGGATGGTCTCTAAAAAACGCGACCAGGATGGCGGGAAAAAGTAGCTGGCAATTTTTTCGCCATCTAAAGGCATGATGGGTATCAGATTGAACAGCATTAATAGTAAATTGATATATATAAACAAATATAGAATTTGGGGAAGGGTTGGAAAAAAATTACTGCTTGCATTGATCATAGCCAGTCTGGCGTCATTGATTGAGACCAATCCTAAACGAAATGGAATTGCAGCAAGAATTGCCATTAAAAAATTAGATGCCGGACCAGCTAAAGAAACCCACATCATTGCAGAAGGAGATTTTCTTTGCAGGGCATAGGGGTTAATAGGCACCGGTTTTGCCCAGCCAAACCAGGCAACCAACAACAAAAGCGATCCAATGGGATCTAAATGGGCTAATGGGTTCAGCGTGAGACGACCATTCATGCGCGGGGTATCATCACCAAAATAGTCGGCTGTCCAGGCGTGTGCCAATTCATGGACTGGAAATGCGATCAATAAAACAATCAAACGGGCAAAAAGTGAAGAGGGGTCTAAATTAAACATGCATATTCTCCAAAAAGATTATACCATCGGCATCCCATGCTTCAGCATTTCGCCCATGTTATAATGCCCTCGTGTTACCCGAAATTAAACTGGACGACCATGTTCGATTACGGAAACCTCACCCCTGTGGAAGTTACGATTGGAAAATCGTACGTCTCGGTGCAGATATTGGGCTAGAATGCCTGCAATGCGGAAGACGGGTGTTACTGACCAGACGAACACTTGCCAAGCGGTTGAAGACCGTGTTACCTCCTCTGACCGATGAAAAACCAGAATAATTATCCTCGTATTCTTTTTCTTTTTTCCGACACAGGGGGAGGCCACCGCAGTGCAGCAGAGGCAATCATCGAAGCCATCCACTTGCAGTATGGAAATCAATTCGATATTCAAATGGTGGATATATTCAAAGATTATGCCCCCCTGCAGTTGAAATACATGCCAGAGCTGTATCCCAAGATGGTAAAGGTGCCCCATGCTTGGGGGCTTGGCTATAAGGTGACCAACAGCCACCGCAGCGCCAGGATAATCACTGCCAGTGCGTACCCGTATGTACGCCGCTCGGTGCGCAGCCTGGTCCGTCAAAACCCTTGTGATGTGATTGTTTCCGTTCATCCCCTCGCAGCTGCCCCAATTTTGCGAGTTTTAGGTAAAAACCGTCCACCATTCATCACAGTTGTCACTGATTTGGTTAGTACCCATGCACTTTGGTATCACCACCAAGCCGATTTATGCCTGGTGCCAACCGAAACAGCCTGGCAGCGAGCCATCAATTTCGGTATGGATGCCAATAAGGTAAAGGTTGTCGGTTTACCAGTATCGGACCGCTTCTGCATTCCCCCCGGAAACGCAGCCCAGATAAAACAAAAACTGGGATGGCCAGAGCATTTGCCGGTAATTCTCCTAGTAGGAGGAGGGGAAGGAATGGGTCCATTAGAAAAAACCGCGGCTGCAATTGCCGAAGCGCGGCTGCCTGCTGCCCTGGTAATTATTGCCGGCCGCAATCGAAAACTAAAAGAGCGGCTTCAAGAGAAAATTTGGAAAATACCAACATTCATATATGGATTTGTTAAAGAAATGCCCGAGTTTATGCGCGGCGCCGATATCCTGGTGACAAAAGCTGGACCGGGCACGATCAGCGAAGCCTTGAATGCTGGTTTACCCATGATCTTATACAGCCGTCTTCCAGGACAGGAAGAAGGGAATGTATCTTTTGTAGTCGATGAAGGCGCTGGATTATGGGCGCCAGAACCAGAGAGCATTGTTCAAGCCATTTCAAGCTGGCTGAGTAACCCTGAAATGCGGCAGAAAGCAGCCGCAGCCAGTCTTAGGTTAGCCCGACCTCAGGCAGCCCGGCAAATTGCACAAATAATTATTGAACAAATTCACCAACCAATAATTCAACTTTCGGATCATCATCCATTGAAAAGCAAAACGCCAACATAACATACGAACTGCTTTAATTTATTCTTTTTATGGGAACACTTTTTCTGGTTGCCACACCCATCGGGAATCTCGAAGATATCAGCCAGCGGGCTATTAAAACTTTGAAACAGGTGCGATTGATTGCCTGCGAAGATACGCGCCATTCCCGTAAATTGCTTACCCATTATCATATTACCACACCGGTTACCAGCTATTTTGAGCATAACAAATACTCAAAGCTACAGCTTGTTTTGGATGAGCTAACCCGGGGCGATGTCGCGTTGATCTCTGACGCCGGAACACCTGCGTTGAACGATCCTGGGTACGAACTGGTCATTTCTGCCCTGAATAACGGTCATCATGTCTCTCCCATCCCGGGTGCCTGCGCACCAATTGCAGCCTTAACAGCTTCCGGCTTACCTTCCGATTCTTTTCTATACCTGGGATATCTCCCCAGGAAAACTAGTGAGCGCCGACAACGCCTCGCCCAGGTTTCTAATTATCCTTTTACCCTGATTCTTTTGGAGGCTCCTCACCGCTTATTGGGTTGTTTGAAAGATTTGGCAGAAACCATGGGCAGCCGCAATATCGCGGTAGCCAGAGAATTGACCAAAATCCACGAAGAAATTTTTCGCGACAATATCGATTCAGCCATACAATACTTTTCTGAACATGAACCCCGAGGGGAATTTACTTTAGTTTTGGAAGGGAAATATTCTCAAAAAACGATTTGGACAAAGAATGAACTTTTAAACTGGATAAAAATTCAATTGGAAGCTGGTCATTCTGCAAGCAAGATTGCTGCCTCAGCCGCGCAAGTTTCGGGGTGGCAGCGCCGCAATATTTATGCGTTAATTAACGAATTCCATAAAAATCAGAAATCGGAGAGTACCTGTGATACTGGATGATTATAATCAATTCCCCAAATACGATCCCGAAAATATGCTCGAGAGGATCGATACTTTACCCGATCAACTGCATGAAGCTTGGCAAATTGGCAGCCAGCATCCACTACCGCAGATATCCGGAATCGGTAAGGTATTGATAGCTGGTATGGGAGGTTCTGCGATAGGCGCTGACTTATTGGTGAGTTATATTGCTGGACAGTGCCCGCTGCCTGTTTTCGTCCACCGGGATTATGGCTTGCCTGCCTGGGCAAATGGAGCAGACACCTTGGTGATAGTCTCTTCTCATTCCGGCAACACCG
>JAAZNS010000260.1 GCA_012798185.1 Chloroflexota bacterium
AATGGGCATTAGTACTTGGCTCAATAATTGCCTATACACTGGCAGTGGTAGTACTCGGCATTAGCGGTTTGCTTCTGTTACTTGACCTTTTCAAAAAGCCTTTTTCATCCAATTAGAAATCTATCTGGATTTTTCCCATCTCGTATATTGTCATTTCAACCAATTTGTTGTATAGTATCAGCAAGGGTTTCAAAACGGGAAGATTTGCTGTGGTTTTTCGCAATTCGATCATTCAAATTCGCTTCATTGGCATAATCAATTCTCACCAATCCTCAAACCAAACAGGAGGTGGAATATGTCAATTGCTCGGGTAACAGAAATTAAAGCAGCTTCCAAAAAGAGCTTCGATGACGCCATTAGAGCCGGCGTGGCACGCGCCAACAAAACCTTGAAGAACGTCAAATCTGCCTGGATCGAGAACCAAGAAGTACTTCTCGACGATGACGGCGAGATCGATGAGTATCGCGTCCAGATGAAGGTAACCTTTATTTTGGAAGATTAGGGAAAAAAGGATTGGGAAAGCAGGAAAAAACCTATTATTCTGGCGTCAAAATTCACGTTTCCAGCAAATGGATAGATAAGTGTTATATTCATTTACGATTTAATGCATCTGGTTTCAGGCTAACCCTATATCGTCAGGCAGTTAAAATTAGCATCATTAGCTGTATATTTGCTGAGGCTTTTATGAGGATATTTCGCTTACATAAGGAAGCATCTCAGCCAGAATTCTCTGCCCAATTCGTTTACGAAGATTGCTTTGATCGCTATATCCACTTTTATACCCAATAATTCACCAAGCGATTCTTCGCCCTCAACCATATCGAAAAAACTTACCCTGGCAGGAGCTCTAAATCAATCAATAAATCGATATCGCTATCACTACGCTGCTCTCTGCGTACGTATGAGCCATACACACCCAAAAGCCATATACCATATCTCTCCAATAAATACGGCTTTTGAGCTTCAAGAATTCTTCGAATTTCTGAAAGGGTATTCATGATGATATAATTATAAAAGGTGATGGATATTTAATGGTGGGTATTTATTTCCGAAAATATTTTTTCAAAAACACATTCACATTGATGCCCCTTGTTTACGGCAAATTACTGCAATATTTATGGAAATCAGTGAAGGCTGCAAATTGGAAAAAGACACAATTTCAGTAAGCCACTAAGTTATTAAGGTACGAGTTGGATTCTTTAACTCATTTTACATAAAATCGGTTGCGCAATCAGGCCAACTTTTTGGATAAATTTTAACAGAATACTTAATAGTAGAAATACAATATTTTCGAGATTTAGCTAAAAAATTTGCAAATGAAATTAATAATTCCCCCAAAAATTTGAGTAAAAATAATATTCTTGCCTTCCTCCACAATCCCTCCCCTCTTCCTCCAAAATTCCTCCATAATCCCCTGTCATACTGTGAGCATAACAAAATTATGGAGGTTCTATTATGTCTAACAACAATTCGATCATATTACGCGTATTGGGAGTTATCCTGCTGATCGTCATCATCCTGGGCGGCGGTGCGGCGGCTTTCATGGCTGGCCAAGCACAGGGCTACCAGCTGGGCGCCATCGCGGCGGGCAACCCATCCGCCGTCACCGAACAGGGTTCGGCTTTACCCCCGGCAGCCTGGAATCCATTTTGGGGAAACGTTGGTTTCTTTCCCTTCTTCCATATCGGCGGCATTTTCGCCTTCTTAGGGATGGTCTTGCTTTTCCTCTTTCTGCTGCGATTGGTCTTCTTCCCCTTTCGCTGGCATCTAATGAATGGTGATTATTACCTCCGTCACTGGCACAAACATCCCTGCGGGAATGGTCCTTGGGATGAAGAGCCTAAAGAGGAAAAACCCTCTAAAGAAGCTAAAGCGTGAAAATTCAAGTAACTCTCCGCCACTTTCCCCTCCCCTGCTTGCGGGGGAGGGGCAGGGGTAGGGGTCAGAGCCTCAACAAGCTCGCTTATCGAATAACCTTGAGGTGAAATATGCTTACCCAAAAAATCATGCCAACCACATTGCTGCTCATATCCATCTTGATGATGCTCACCCTGCATTTTTTACTGCCGCTGATGAAAATCATCCCACCGTTTTGGAACTTGCTCGGCTTGCTCCCCATCATAATCGGTGTATATATCAACCTGTGGGCAGACCACGCCTTCCACCAGGTCCAAACGACGATCAAGCCTTATGAGCGCCCCTCAACATTGATCGTTCACGGTTGTTTTTCATATACACGCAACCCCATGTACCTGGGTTTTGTATTAGTTTTAATTGGCATTGCCATCCTGATTATGACTTTATCCCCCTGGGTTGTAATCCCCTTATTCATCGTAATTCTCGACACTCTCTATATACCGCATGAGGAACAAATGCTGACGGAAGAATTTGGCTCGCTTTGGGAAGGGTATAAAAAACAAGTCCACCGGTGGATATAAAAATTCGGTTACCCCTTCATTCCTCCCTGTAATAAGCTCAGGGAGCGGAGAAGGGGTAATTAACTCACCTCTCACCGCTCATTTGTTCTCCATCCACCTCTCACGTCTCACCGCTTTTCTGATACACTTTAACCTATGGACGCCTTGATCCTACTTGTTGATGACGAACCAAAAATCATCCGCCTTGCCCGGGACTTCCTGGAGAAAGACGGCTTTTGCGTGGTTAGCGCAACCGACGGTGTATCGGCACTGGCAATGACACGGCGGGTAAAACCCGACCTGATCGTGCTCGACCTGATGCTGCCCGGCATGGACGGCTTACAAGTGTGCCGTACCTTACGCCAGGAGACCACTGTACCCATCATCATGCTCACCGCCCGCGCCGAAGAAGCCGACCAGTTGATTGGCTTGGAGCTAGGCGCCGATGATTACATCACCAAGCCATTTTCACCACGCGCCTTAGTGGCACGGGTGCGGGCTGTGCTGCGCCGGGCACAAAATCAAGTCAAAACACCCAGCATGGTGCGCGCGGGGCGGCTGGAGATCGATGTGGAAAGACACCAAGCATGCATCGATGACCAGTCGCTT
Organism: Chloroflexota bacterium; assembly: GCA_012798185.1. GTDB lineage: Bacteria > Chloroflexota > Anaerolineae > Anaerolineales > UBA4823 > JAAZNS01. The sequence goes on from JAAZNS010000260.1 coordinate 3,027, forward strand.
CAACTGACTCCCAATGAGTTCAAGCTGCTCACCCTGCTGGCGCAATACCCTGGACAGATCCTCAGCCGCGAACAGCTGCTCGATCATCTGCATGGCGCAGCTTATGCCAGCTTCGACCGCAGCATCGATTCGCACATTAAAAACCTGCGCCGCAAGCTGGAATCCAGCCCGGCTCAAACCGGTTGCATCGAAACCGTGTACGGCGTCGGGTATCGATTCACGCCTCCCGAGTGACCATGAAACCCCGAAAAAACCGAAGAACATCCCTCTTCCGATGGTTTAATGTTTACGATTGGTTTCCCACAGACCAATGGGTTAACCATGATCAAAAAGCCAATGAAAACCATCATGCGATTCCACATGAATGGCATGATTACAAACATCGGCCGTTTCAAAGTGAATGGCAAAAATTCGATTTCCGACCAAGAAGCCACTACTGGTCCAAGAACTTGCATAATAAGCGGCGTTTCCTATTTTGGCGTTTCACCAGAACCTTCGGTTTCTTTCCCCTGATTTTGTTGATCATTTTGATGATTATCCTTGGTAAGATTTTCGATCTAAAAAGCATATCCTTGGCTAGTATCGGAAATCTCCTGATTTTGATTTGCGGATTACCAGTAGTGGTCTCAATTTTGGCGACAATCGTGGGCATGATTATTTTCAACCGCATTGGCGTTCCCCTAGCAGATGTGATGGCTGCGGCGGACGCAGTCGCAGAGGGGGATTTCAGCGTGCGCTTAAAAGAAAAAGCACCAGGGGAATTTGGCAATCTGGCGCGCAGTTTCAACCGCATGGCTTCTGAATTGCAACGCGCCGATCAGCAGCGGCGCAATCTCACTGCCGATGTGGCGCATGAGCTGCGTACGCCGCTGCATATCATCCAGGGCAACCTGGAGGGCATTCTGGACGGTGTGTATCAGGCTGATCCCAAGACCCTCCAAGCCACCCTGGATGAAATCAGTTTATTACGCCGCCTGGTGGATGACCTGCAAACTCTCTCTCTGGCAGAGGCCGGACAGCTCCCCTTGCACTGCATCCCCGTAAAAATAAGCGACTTGCTGGCAGATGTGCTCACCAGTTTCGAAGGACAGGCAAATGATGCAGGGATCACCATAGATAATCTAACCCCCGAAAATGTAGGCAATATCAAACTAAATATTGACCCAGACCGCATTAGCCAGGTGCTGAACAATCTGGTCGCCAATGCTTTAAGGCATGGTTCAGAGGGCGGATGGATTCACATTGCTGCCCAAGAAACTCAAAATAGCATTTTGTTAACGGTGGAAGACAACGGACCTGGTATAGCCCAGGAAGATCTTCCATATATTTTCGACCGTTTCTGGCGAGGCGACCGCTCCCGTACTCGTCAGGAAGGCAGCGGCAGCGGCTTAGGATTAGCGATTGCCCGCCAGCTGGTGCAGGCACATGGGGGAAAAATATCTGTGGAAAGTCAGCCTGGTAAAGGAACGAAATTTATTATCGACCTGCCATACAATTAAGCCCCCTTTCAGCCTGTTATTCTCGTTCCGCCAATCTCCACCAAATATCCTCCATCTCTCCATATTCTCACCATATTTGATTGGCATACTTAAAAAAGCAGACAATCTTGCAATGACAACCTTTTTTTATGGAAAACATATTTTCAGTTTTTTTTGGAGGATCAGATGTTTAAAATAGGTCATTACTTATTAAAAACGATTGCTTTATTGATTTTACTTTTCGTGTTAATAACTGGACCCGTGTTAATTACTTCTTCGAATCAGATCCCTGAAATTAAAACCCCAACACCCACCCGTGGAATTATTTCGACCCAGCATAGTTCCCTATTCCCCGTGCCATTACCACAGCCTGTTTCCGAAATGCTCGGTCTCACACTCGATGAATCAAATTGATCCCCTGTTTTATTATATATATTCTGGAGGGGTATACACAAGTTCTTTCTAATAGATTTAAGGTCGATAATTTTTATAGGTACAAACATCATCCAATCTGTTTCCCCTTTTAGGTTGTTGAGAAAACAGCCCGATATGCTGCACCACACTTACCTCCTTAAAAGGGCACAAAATTATTAGTGGCGTTTCTTTTTATCACCTTTGGGGTTTTTAAATAAAAGAATATAGAAAAACGTATTCGTAAGATTTTTTCAAATAAATTCGTGTTTTACTTGTTGACAAGCAAGGTTTATTTCGATATAGTATTTACTAATTATTGATGTAACTTTTAAGCCAGCTTGAGTGAATTTCCGAATTTGAGGTGTTTTCGGGAGGAATAGTTCCCGAAAACCCCTCAATCAAATTCAGGATTTTCTACCATAACCTGAACAGTTACTCATTGATTTATACCGGGCATCCACATCGCGGTAAATCCCGGAATTTATCGGTATCATGGACATTGGGGATTTTTGTTCGGAAGTAATTCTTTATAAATTCTCGGCTAATCTAATCAAATCAATTCCAATTTATTCCCTGAGAGTTTGAGTGCTTTGGAGGAGTCGATGTCATCTATCCGAAAAAAACTAGAAGAAATGCTCAATGTTGAGGAAGTTGTCCATGTAACCTCCGAATTGGTGAAAATCGAAAGCCATCGCGATACGCCTGAGAGAGAGCTGCGCTGTGCGCAGCGAATTGGTCAGTTTTTTACCGAATGGGGAATGAAGCCAGAATATGCCGAGGTGCTGGAAGGCAGACCCAATGTATATTGCATCTTGAAAGGCAGCGGCGGCGGATTGTCTTTGTTGCTAAATGGGCATACCGATACCGTTCCGGCTTACACGATGGATTTTCCACCCTTCGCTCCATTTGTAAAAGATGGGATGCTTTACGGCAGAGGCACTGTGGATATGAAAGGCGCGCTGGCATGCATGATGGTCGCCATGCGCTTGTTGCACGAGCTTCAATTCCCATTAAAAGGTGATTTGATCTTCAGCGGTGTAATCAACGAAGAAGACCGTTCGGAAGGCACGGAGTATCTCGTGCGCCATGGTCCCCGCGCCGATCGCTGCGTGGTCGGTGAACCAACATCTATGGCGATAATGGTCGGTCATCGCGGGCTTGAATGGCTGGAATTCGAATTCATTGGTAAAGCAGCGCACGGCGGGACGCCGGAAAAAGGCATCAATGCCATCAGCATGGCAGCAAAGTTCATCCGCAGGGTGGAAGAAAAGCTTCTACCCGAGCTGGCAAAACGAGTTCACCCCATTATCGGGCCTGCAGTCATGAATTTTGGGGTGATTAAAGGCGGCACGCAGCCAAGTACGGTAGCTGACCGATGTATTGTGCAAATTGACCGCCGCTGGGTGCCAATGGAAAAATTGGAGCGCGTGCTTGGGGAATACCAAGAAATATTGGCAGAATTGAAAACCGAAGACCCGCGTTTCAACTGCACCATGACGCGCATGGAAAGCAATATGGCTACTATGGATCATATGCCGGTTGAAATTCCTCTCGATGATCCCCTGGTGGTAGATCTTAAAAATGTCATGAATGATTTAGGCAACTCCGAGCCGCGCATCGCTGCTTTTGGCGGCTGGACGGATGCTTCCTTGATTGGTAATTTTGCCCAAATTCCGACACTTATTTTTGGTCCGGGCGATCTATCGGTCGCTCACTCGCGCTGTGAGTTTGTCCCTGTGGATGAGTTGCGCACCTGCACGCTGGCGTATGCCCTTCTGGCAGCAACTTTATGTAACCGGGCTACCTGATGCCCAATTAAAATTTTTTTTCGGAGGCAAAAAATGAAGAAGTTCCCCCATGTTTACGTTATTTTATTCGTCGTTATCATCATTTCAGCTCTCCTGACATACGTCGTCGCCCCCAATCAATACGATTTTCAACTGGATGCTGAAGGCAATCCCACCAAGCTGATCGACCCGAACACCTATCACCCGGTGGATAAAAACACGATCAGTCCCTGGGAGATGATGCTCTCCATTCCAAAGGGTATGGCAGAGGTTGCCAGCATAATTTTCTTTATCTTCATTGTTGGCGGTTCATTCAATATGGTGCAGGCAACCGGCGCTGTCGAAGCTGGGATCCGTGCCACGGTTAAAAGTCTGCAAGGGAAAGAAGTTGCCTTGATCTTTGTGATTGTGTTGTTGTTCAGCATCGGCGGCACAACCTTTGGTATGGCGGAGGAGGCGCTGGTGTTTATTCCCATGCTGGTACCGTTGGCAATCGCCATGGGGTACGATTCATTGACCGGATTAGCGTTAGCGCTGGTAGGACCATGCGCGGGCTTTACCGGTGCCTTTATGAATCCCTTTACCCTTGCGGTAGCCCAGGGTATAGTCGGCTTGCCCATCTTCTCTGGCTTACCCTACCGCGTGGTTATTTGGGTAATCACCACACTAACCGCTTTCGGTTTTATCTATTGGTATGCCAGCCGGGTTAAAAAGAATCCGCAAATGAGCATCATGTACGAAGAAGATCAAAAGCGCGAGAAAATCGATATCGAAACAGCCCAGCCGTTTACGGGACGCCAAAAAGCCACCCTGATCATCATGGGATTGACTTTCGTATTGCTCATCTTTGGCGTCATTAAATACGGCTGGTACATCGATGAAATTGCCGCCCTTTTCCTGAGCATGGGCATAGTATGCGGGTTAGTAGGCGGTCTTTGGCCCAGCAAGCTTGCCGAAGCTTTTGTGGAAGGCGCCATGTCACTGACCGTTGGCGCCCTGGTTGTAGGCATTGCACGCGCAATTTTAGTTGTTTTGAAGGAAGGTGCAATTCTTCACACTATCGTTCATTTCCTGGCAGCCTTGGTTGCAGGTTTGCCCACCGCTCTGGCAGCAATTGGTATGTATATCGTCCAATTTATCATTTCCGTGATCATCCCATCCGGTTCGGGAATGGCTTCGGTAACCATGCCTATCATGGGCCCGCTCTCCACCCTGCTGAACATCACCCAGCAAACCGCCGTATTAATTTACCAATTTGCCGATGGATTCACCAATATTATCATTCCTACCTCCGGTTACTTACTGGCAGGTGTTGCCCTGGCAAAAGTTCCCTACGAAAAATGGGTTAAATGGTACTGGCCCCTGTTTTGTATTTTCTTCGTCTTGGGCATCATTTTTGTTATCATCGCCCAATTCATGAAATATGGCCCATTCTAAATAAATATTGAAGTATGATATTTAAGAATTACAAAAAAATATTGATAAATTTCATAGGAGAATGAGGGCTGGTTTGCATCAGCAGCCAGCCCCTCATCATGTCCTGCCTGGGCAATCATGCTTTTATTCTGCTTTCCATTAATAAGGAAGGTTTAATGAGACAACGACATACCATCCCGATTTCATTCCTGCTGGCTGGCTTCCTAATTTTATCGACCAGCTTTATTACTTTCGCCCAATCAGGCAGCGGTTACGATTTGTCCTGGTCTACGATCGATAGTGGCGGCTACACTTTTAGCACCGGCGGTGATTATATTCTGAACGGTACCATCGGCCAAACAGATACAACCGTAATGAGCGGCGGCATATACACTCTCTTTGGCGGTTTTTGGAGCAGGATCCCCTTCTCGGAAACTCTCTATCTGCCTTTATTAATTCGTTAGCCACATCATTTCAATATCGCAGTTAACAGTGATCTGTGTAATTTTATGTAGGCTAAACTTTCCCAACAGATAAATTATCGATGGCGGGATTGTTACAGTCAAAAAATTCACGATGTTTATGAAAATCATAATGGCTGCCTTTGTTATAATAAATTCGACACAGAGAAACTTATTCCTTAATCGATAATCGATTAATCCTAATTTTTCTTAGGTCAGGAGGATTCCATGGAATTGGATGTTCGTCAATCTCGCATTATTCAAAGTATCGATAACGCAGCTTCTGAAATAATCGAAGCATCTCATAACATTCACCAACATCCCGAATTGGGATATCAAGAAGTATTCGCTTCGAATTTATTAACTGAAATTCTTCAAAAACATGGTTTTCAAGTCGAAAAAAAATACACGGGAATCGATACAGCTTTTTGTGCTAGAAAAGGCAGCGGGACAGGACCGCGGGTTGCGTTCCTGGCAGAATACGATGCTTTGCCAGGAATTGGCCATGGCTGCGGTCATAATATCATCGCCGCCAGCGCCTTGGGCGCCGGCATTGGTTTAGGTGCAGTTATCGATGAGACCGGCGGTGATGTATGGGTAATTGGCACACCTGCCGAGGAAACCGATGGCGCTAAAGTGACAATGGTGGAGCGCGGTGCATTTAACAACATCGATGCCGCTTTGATGGTTCATCCCCATGAGGGGTATTTTTATGTCACCGAATCTCTGGCAATGGATTGTATCGAAATCGCTTTCACCGGCAAACCCGCGCATGCCGCCAGTGCTCCCTGGGAGGGGAAAAATGCTTTGGATGCCATGATCCTCACATTCACCAACATTAACGCACTGCGCCAGCATATCCAACCAGATGCGCGCATTCACGGCGTGATTCTTGATGGCGGAAAAGCCCCCAATATTATTCCGGATTACACAATGGCGCACTTTTACGTGCGTGCAAAAAAACGCAGCTATTTGAACGAACTGGTTGAAAAATTCAAAGCCTGCGCTCAGGCAGGCGCAGCTGCTACCGGTACTCAATTATCGATACGGAATTATGAAAACAGTTTTGACGATATGCTGTCTAATATCACCTTATCGGAACGAGTGCGCGATTATCTGGTCGAAAATTTGGGTGTGCAGTCGTTTCGCCGCGCTCCTGAAAACTTCGGTTCGGTCGACATGGGAAATGTATCCCATATAACGCCCTCGGTACACATCCTTGTGGATATCGCCCAGGGGAAGCCCCTTATTCCCCATACAACCGAATTTCAGGTTGCTGCAGGAATGTCTTATGCCGAAGAAACCACGATTAAAGCTGGCAAAGCTCTGGCGCTTACAGGGTATGATATTCTAACCCAGCCAGATTTCCTAGAAAAAGCCCGTCAAGAATTCAGCACTGCTTTAGGAAAACCACCAGCTAAAAGCTGAATTTTTATCTACCAACAAAAATATTAAATAAAATCCTATCTCATAGGAATTGGATTAAAAAGCTTAATGGTCATGTTGGGCAAAGCGAGACATCTAATTGATTAAGATAAGCCCTTTGCTATGCTCAGGATGACAATTTGCTTTATAGAAAGCCCCTACTTATATTCTTTTCATCAAAAAAATAAATAACCAAATATTAATGATATTAAAAAATATTCACCCCCGTTCGGAAATCAGTAAAGGGCTGTCCTTAAAAAGCGTTACTTATTGACCCCACCCTCATCCAGAATGCTTTTTAATTGCTTTTGCGCCTCAGCCAGAGGAATATCAAGCGACAACCGCCATTCCTCAAGCAATAAATTCTTGGCGCGTTCTAAAACCAGGGAATCGTTATCGTTTAACTTTTTTGCTTTAGCATAAGCCGATAAATCGCGTATAACCCGGCAGACGTCTTCCAGGCACCCGCTGCGCAACGACTCGGATAACCAATTTTTGCGTTCCAAACGATCGTTGGACAATTCGATCCCGGTCTCACGTAATATTTCCAATGCTTTTTTGAATTTTCTCGCCGAGGTAGGCGGGCGTAAGCTGGATTTATTGGTCTCCTTAACTGGAACCCATATGGTAAGATCGCGCACCTGAACCTTATAATAAGTACCGTCCTGCCCTCCCAGTTTTTTTGTGTCAATCTGAACAATTTCCCCCACCCCATAAGCCCAATGGATAACTTTATCGCCGACTTCGTATTGCATAGTAACACCTTCTTTTATACAGTCGCCGGTGGTGTTCTTTTTACACACACCAGTGGAGGAAAAATATTCAACTAGGCGCGATCTTATTAACAACGTCTAGTTATTGGGTAAAAGAATAATAAGAGCTGCCCATAGAACAAGCCTTATTCATGATAAGCAAACCAATGCACATTCATGATTTTACCGAATTCTCCCCCGACTTCAGCAAAACGGCTGGCTCCAGGACAGCCCCGTTTTGTATTGTAGTTAGAGTATTTTAGAAGGGAACGACATCCTTAGCTTGCAAACCTTTAGGCCCCTGTTCGACGGAAAATTCAACCTGCTGGCCTTCTTGCAGGGTACGGAAACCGTCGGCTTTAATGGCAGAGAAATGGACAAATACATCAGCGCCGCCATCGCGAGCTAGAAAACCATAGCCTTTGCCGCTGTTGAACCATTTCACTGTACCGGTAATTCTTTCTGACATTTGATTGCCTCCTTTTTGGCAATATAAAATATTAGTTATTGCCTTGTTCCCTTCTATATTGTTGACAAAATAACGGCTCATCTGCAGGAGCCTGAGCCGTTATCATCTTCTTTTTATTCGAACGAGAACCAGAAGGCAAGCTACTTATTACTATTTTACCAAAGAGATATCATCTGGTCAAGCATAAAAAAATGATTGTTTAACACTTTTTATCACTTCTTTACGATTTCCCAGCCAGCCATGAATGCTTTTTTGTTTAATTCGATATACTTTTGAGGCACTCTGCCGCCAATTACATCTACCCAGATATCGAAAGATAATCGCATTCCAGCCATCCCTAATTTATCCACCTGAGCAGCCAACGCGCCCAGCAATACCACATTTGCTACCCTTGCATTGCCTAATTTTGTCGCTATTTCTGCACCATGTACATATACAACATGAGAAGTAGCTTTTGCGAATGCTGCGAGGAGGTGATCATCTGTTGGATAGGTTTGACCGCCTGAGGTTACTGTGACCGGCTCGATAGCTTCCATATTGACGACTGCCAGCCCATCGGGGCGTAACATATGCAGGTTGCGCAGTGCTTCAGCTTTCTCGAAAGATAACAAAACATCGATTTCACCAACCCCAGCAATCGGCGAATAAACAACTTTTCCCCAGCGCACATGGCTGGTTACCCTGCCGCCCCGCTGAGACATACCATGAACCTCTGCCTGTTTTGCCTGATAGCCGGCAGCTAATCCCACATTAACAAGCACATCACTCGCTAAAATTGTCCCCTGTCCGCCTACCCCTGCAAGTAAAAAATTTATTGTTTCATTCATCGATTACCTCAACGATACAAATGTTATTGATTCCGAAAAGTAATAGCATCCCGCGGGCAAATCTGGGCGCAAATTTCGCATCCAGTGCACAATCCACTATCGATTAAAGCCTTTGGTCGTTGATAACGTTCATCCAGTTCATCACTTTTCAAAATAGCTGGGCAACCTATCCGAAAGCAAAGACTGCATCCGTTGCACTTTTCATTGATGACCTCCAGGGGAACCCACCGCTTGCGTCCTTCTGGCAGTAAGGCGCACGGCTCGCGGGTGATTAACACCGAAGGCTCATCCAATTGGAGGAATTCCTTCAGCGTCTTTTCAACTTCCTCTACCCGAAATGCCTCTACCGTTTTTACATGCTTAATGCCAATTGCGCGCACTAAAGGCTCGAATTCAACCTCTGTTGTTTCTTTACCCTGTAATGTTCTTCCCGTAGCGGGATTTTCCTGGTGACCTGTCATACCGGTAATGCGGTTATCCATAATCACCGTGACTACCGGGCTTTGGTTATAAACCACATTAATCAAAGCAGGTATGCCGGTATGGAAAAAGGTCGAATCGCCAATCACCGCCACATGCCTTTCCGAGCTGCCGGCTTTCATCGCCCCATGTGCTACACCAATACTTGCCCCCATGCAGCCACAGGTATGAATAGCGCTTAGCGGCGGCACCAATCCCAGGGTATAACATCCAATGTCACCATTCACCGGCACTTTCAGCTTATTGAGAACGTAAAATGTACTGCGATGCGGGCAGCCGGGGCAAAGCACTGGCGGACGTGAAGGTAAAGCGCCTGTTTCAACTTGTACCCTTTGAGGGCGGGAGTCTTCTGGCAGCAATCCGGCTTTTATCGCACAATCTCTTACAACCCCAGGATCAAGCTCGCCAATCAAGGGGAAAATATTTTTCCCATCAGCTGATATACCCATTAACCGTACTGCTTCTTCAATAAATGGATCTAATTCCTCGATTACAATAACACGGTCTACTGAAGCAGCAAATCTCTGAATCAACTCCTGCGGCAACGGCCAGGTCATTCCTAAGTGTAAAAATGAGGCTTTTGGGAATACTTCACGGGCATACTGATAAGCCACACCTCCTGTAATTATGCCCAGGCTTTTATCCCCGTTTTCAATTCGGTTATAAGGAAATGTTTCAGCAAATTTTGCTATATCAATGATGCGCTGCTCGATAATCGGATGTCGTTTGACAGCGTTTCCCGGCACCATAACATATTTCGCTGGATTGCGCGGAAATTGTCGCGCGGCTGGCGGGAGGGAATGCTCGATTCTATCTCCCAATTCGACTGCAGAGGTAGAATGACAGATGCGTGTGGTCAAACGTAACATTACCGGAGTATCAAAACGCTCGCTTAATCCAAAAGCGGCAATAGTCAGGTCTTTTGCTTCCTGGCTGTCGGTGGGCTCAAGGCAGGGAATCCTGGCAAACCGGGCAAGTGTACGGTTATCCTGCTCATTTTGACTAGAATGCATCGCCGGGTCGTCGGCAGATACAATGACCAAACCAGCTTCGATGCCTGTCATGGCTGCATACATCAGTGAATCGGCAGCTACATTCAACCCGACATGCTTCATTGCCGCCAGACTGCGCTTCCCGGCATATGCTGCACCGATTGCTACATCAACCGCAACCTTTTCATTCGTTGCCCATTCCGCATAAACATTGGGAAATCGCGCCAGAGTCTCTAAAATTTCTGTGCTGGGGGTACCCGGGTATGCCGATGCAACCGTTACACCAGCTTCCCATGCTCCTCGCGCTACTGCTTCATCTCCCGATAACAATTGAATCATTAAAACCTCCGCAATACCTCTTGATAGGTGTTTTATATTCGTAACGAATATTTTACCTTGTTTACAGGAAAACTTATCAAAACTTTTTTTGAGAAAACGAATGATAAAGCTATGGAATAGCAGCAAATTCCCACCACCATAGCCCCAAATATTTGTCTTTGAAAGACTGTTTTTTCGAGATTCTCATTTATCCCTTGATTATAAACACTCATCTTAAGCCTTATAATGGACAAACTTTAGTGTTACATTTTCAGGGTTTCTGCAACATATCTATAAGCGCACAAAGATATAAAGTAATTACTTAGCCAACTTGGGTTAGTTCCACCAAAGCCTGAGCAGTAATAAATAAAAAACCAAATTGCTGGGAGGTTTATGTCAACCTTGCTTACAAATCAAATAATAAGCCCGCCATTGGAAGATGAAATTTTAGCAACCCGCGCAGTAGATGATTCATCGGCATTTGCCGAATTATACAAACGTCATTTCGACCGCGTTTATCGATACCACGTTGCCCACACAGGCTCTGTCGAAGACGCTCAAGACCTGACAACGCAGACTTTCATCGCTGCGCTGGAAGGCATCGCCACCTATCGTGGTGATGGCAGCTTTTCTGCCTGGCTTTTAGGTATTGCCCGGCGGAAAATGGCACAACTTTATCGATCTCGCCGACCGGAAACTTCGCTCGAAAGCATCCAACATCTACCTGATCAAACAAATTCTCCCGAAGAGAGAAGCAGCCAAAACATCCAGTTATCACAAATCAGCCGTGCCCTTCGTCAAATCAAAACCGAACGTGCAGAAGCTCTTGAGCTTTGCCTGTATGGTGATTTATCGGCTGCTGAAGCCGGGCTGATCTTAGGAAAAAGTGAAGCAGCAATTAAGATGCTGGTTTGCCGTGGATTGAAAGATCTCCGTCAAAAATGTGCGCTTATCATGCAGGAGGAAAAATGACCCCTAATCATACCGATAATGAAGCAGAAATCATTTATCAAACAATTCGTGGAGAGATGAATAAAGACAATCTCAAATCGATATCTGATGATATAGAATTTGCTGCCACACTTCGTAAAAGCGCTCAAAATATTCAGGCAAACCCAATTTTTAAAGCAGATTTAGAAACCCGTCTGCAGCGGATTTCTCCTGCACCCAGAAAATCAATCCAACAATTATTTTCTGGCTTTACCAAGAGCCTGATATGGGTCACAGCAGCCGTGATGATTGTATTCGTAGTCAGTTGGTCTATACGCACTTTATTGCCGCAACCGCTAACTGCCGCTACTCCTTCAACAGTCCCTTCTGCCAATCAAAACTCGACCCCAACCTCTACGCCGCTTCCAACGTCCACGACGTATGGCGAAATAAGCGCTGTTACACCCGTGGTTAAGGGGACAGCAGAAGGAGATGTTTACACCAGTCCCATTTTCCCAAATTCTTCCATCTTTATTAAAGAAAATTTCCCTACATCTCCTGGTGAGGCAAAAGTGTATATCCAAAATTTTAATAAAGAAAATGTTGTAGAAGATGGGCTGGCTTTAGCCGCAAAACTGGGATTTTCCGGCAAAGCGTACGATGTAGAGTTCGAAGGAGATAAACTATTCAGTTATTATGTAACGGATGGGACCAGCCGTATTCTGGTTTTCTCGCCATACAATTTTTACTATATACCAAATTATCAAAAGTTCATGGCGGTTCCCATACAAGATACACCAATCACCGATGAACAAATTTCGATTGCTGAATCTTTCCTGAAAGAGCATGGGCTGCTGGATTTTCCTTATCGAATACAAACCGAAGATCCCACCCCCGGATCGATTCGTTTTGTTCAATTATTGGACGATAAAACAATTTCTTATGGTAACTTATCCAATGCGGAAATCACTGTGGAAGTGGATAAAACAGGAGAAATCAATAGCGTGAGGTACGAAAAACTCGATTTCGCAGAAGCGGGTACCTACCCCATCATTTCCGCTGAAGAAGCCTGGAAAAAAATCCAATTAAGTGAATATCCAGAAGGTTTAGATTTTTATACCCAGCAAATCTCCAATAAAATCAACCAAATTTGGGCGCGGGAATATCCTCTTGGAGAAAGAGTGGAATTGTTCGGCCCTCTAGAAATCTTACGGCCAGCTATTCCCAGCGATACTCCTTTATTATTTCTCAATAATTATCCTTTAAATGGAGATCTGCAGGAACTAATCAAGAATATAAATCCCAGTCAGTTTATGCATATTTGGGGGCAATTTCAAACCGATGATAAAGGAAATCGTTTCTTACAGGTAGAGGGCTGGCAACCATCGGCTTTCCAATTACAAACTTTGGAAGGTGTTATCCAACGACAGGGTGATAAGGGATATATCACTGTAAACGATAAACAGTGGCTGCTGCCCGAATTACCAGAATCTATTCCAAGTGATAAAAAATTATATGTAAATGGAATTTCCCTCGAATCTGAATCCATTTTTGAATGGTCAACAATTACCACAGTGATGGGTGGAGGTGGCGGAGGCGGTGGCGGTACAGGATTTATCGCTCTTAATCTGGAGAAAGCTCCAACTCCTATCCCCCAGCCAACAGAGACACCTTATCCATTGCCGAAGATTGGAGACCGCGTTGACGGTGTTCAAGGCAGCCCGTATGTAACATTTTTTAAACATACGGATGGCAGTACCACATTATCTGCGTACATCAACCTAAAACCTTCAGCAGAATGGCCTGGCGGGCTCACCTTGAATTTGACCGGAGATGGGCTGGCTGACATTGAAGCATATCATCAATTGCCTGTTAGGATTTGGGGGAGTATTACAAAAATAAACCAATCTATTCCCGAAGTTACCGTCGAACGTTTCGAGCCGGTATATCCCGGTTTGAAAGCGAGTGCCTGGCTGGGGACTATGGAATTGGTCAACCTTGGTAAAACTTCTGTCTTGTTGTTCACCGATCAATCTGGAAGCCAATATATCCTCAAGACCTCCATGGAATCGGAGGCAAAAATTCCCTCAGCAGAAGTACCATATATCGTTGAAGGAGCTATTTACCCCGATCAAACTTTTGAAGGTTACCCCGTAATTCATGATTTCGCTATGTTCCCGGCGCAAGGTGTGGAAAACCTGGAGGATTACGAACCACACAGTATCACCCCCATGACATTGGATTCATCTGATACTCATATTGGTAGTGAAATTCTCACCGTCGAGAAAATCGAGTTGGTTTACTTCACCACAGACCTGCGTTACACGCTTCCTGATGGCTCAATGTCGCCAGTTTATGCACAGCCGGCATGGCGGTTTTACGGGCATTATGACAACGGCGATTCTTTTGAAATACTGGTACAAGCCCTGACAGACGAATACCTGCAGTAACTATATTTATCTATTTGCATAATTGCCCCTTTTTTGTCTTATTAAAAACAAAAGGGGCAATTATGATTTAATAATTTGTGGATAAATAATCAATACCAAATAAGTTATCAAAAATCGATTTATATACGATCAATAATATCATAAGGCTTCCTTCAATCGAATGGATTATTTGGTGATTGAAGAACCACCAATAATCACCTGGCAATATTTGTCAATTTATTCCAAACGTGTTTTAATACAATCCATAAATCAACAAACCTTATAACCCCAAAAAGGAGTGATCAATGGCCATCGTCCTGGACGGTTCTGGTTTATCTGTTGAGAAATTAGTAAAAATTGCCCGAAATGAAGAAAAGGTTTCCTTACATCCCGCTGCCCTCGAACGCATCAAAACCTGCCGCGCTATGCTGGAAGAAAAAATCCAGGCACATGAAATTATGTACGGCATCAATACCGGTATTGGTGAATTCTCAGAGGTAGTGCTCACCGACGAACAAGTCCAACAATTTCAACGCTATCTCATCTATAATCATGCCGCAGGGATTGGTGACCCAGCGCCCATCGAGGCTGTACGCGGTGCGATGGCAGGCAGAATCAACGTGCATGCCCATGGCAATTCTGGCTGCCGGCCAGAGATTACGTTAACTCTGATTGAAATGCTCAATAAGGGCGTAACACCCGTCGTTTGCCAAAAAGGGTCGGTAGGCGCATGCGGCGATCTGGCACCCATGGCGCAATTAGCTTTACTGCTTATGGGAGAAGGCGAAGCCTGGTATCAGGGAGAACGGCTGCCAGGGAAAACAGCCATGCAGCGTGCCGGCATTCCAATTCCCGATTTGCAAGCCCGCGATGGACTTGCTACGATAAACGGTTCTAATTTGCTCACTGCGATGAGTGCTCTCCATCTTTACGATATGGATCGCTGGCTCAAACAGGCGGAAATTGCCTGTGCCATGAGCCTGGAGGCACTTTTTGCCAATATGAAACCATACGATGTACGCTTACACCAATTACGTGGTTTCCCGGGAGCAATTCGCAGCGCACAAGCCATCATGAAATGTATCGAAGGCAGCGATCTAGTGACCGGGAAATTAAAAACCAAGGTTCAAGACGCCTACTCGATGCGCTCTTCTCCGCAAGTGATCGGTGCAGCGCACGATGCTATCGCCTTCGCCCGCAGCCAGGTAGAAACTGAGCTGAACGGCGTAGGCGATAATCCCATCTTCTTGCCTGAATATAAACTTACCCTGACAGGTGCCAATTTTCAGGGCTCACCGGTTTCACTGCCTATGGATATGGCAGGCGCCGCTATAACCATGGTATGTGTGTTATCCGAACGGCGGCTTAACCGCCTGACTAATCCAGCATTAAGCGTAGGATTACCTGCATTCCTGACCAAAGGTGCAGGAATGTTCTCTGGTTTGATGCTCAGCCAATATACCGCCGATATGCTCATCGTTGAACAGCGCATTCTGTCGGCACCAGCCAGCATCGGCTCCATTCCAGCAGCTGCCGATCAGGAGGACTTTGTTTCCATGGGGATGAATACTGCCATTAAAAATGCACAAATATTGGATAATGCATATGGCATTTTGGGCATCGAGTTCATGGCTGCTGCACAAGCCCTGGATTTCAGGGACTTTACCAACGGACGTGGCGTCGCGAAAGCCCGTGAGGTCATCCGTAAGCATGTGGCTCACCTCGATGAAGACCGTCCGCTTTATCCTGATCATAATGCTATGAAAGCCCTGGTCAAATCCGGAGAAATTTTAGAAGCAGTGGAACAGGTTGTTGGAAGTTTAGCTGAAAAATAAATGGCAAAAAAATTTGCATGATACGCTAACTTTTATCTCACACCGCGACATTTGGGGATTATGATGCTGTATGAAGAAGTGACTGGGAAAATACTGGAAACCTGTTTCGAAGTCAGTAATGAATTAGGTGCAGGTTTCCTTGAAAATGTTTATCAGAATGCCTTATTAATCGCTTTGCGCCAAAAGGGATTGAATGTGAAACCCCAATATCCCTTTACGGTTGTTTTTCGTAATGAGACTGTAGGAAATTATATTGCCGATTTTTTGGTCGAGGATAAGGTAATCGTTGAAGTCAAGGCTGTCTCAACACTCACTTCGGAGCATCAGGCTCAGATAATCAATTATCTCAAAGCATCTGGTGTTGAAGTTGGATTATTGGTAAATTTCGGGACAACCCACATTCAATACAAAAGAGTTCACAAGAACCTGCCTCCAAAAAAATGATTAACAGGATAAACAGGATTTTCAGGATATTTTTTGCTTTTATCCTGTCTATCCTGGCAATCCTGTTTATAATATTCATCAAGGTTTTCAACTTTGATTATTCGACTGCGTTAGAACGATATTGGCTATCGTAGATTAAATGCCATCAGGATAAACCGAATTTTCAGGATATTTTTTGGCTTTTATCCTGTCTATCCTGGCAATCCTGTTTAATTTATCCTTGTTTGGTAAAATTAATAAGATTGAGAAATTAATATATTGGTAGACGAAAGGCAAGAATGTCAAACACCCCCACTCGCAACCGGGTCGACCCGGAATTAATTAATACCACTCCTCAGCGTAGGCCAGAGTGGATCAAAGTACGCGCCCCTTCGGGTGAAACTTACCAGCAGCTGCAAGCATTAATGCGCAGAAAAGCACTGCATACCGTTTGTGAAGAAGCCATGTGCCCAAATATGGGAGAATGTTGGGGCTCTGGCACTGCCACCTTTTTAATGCTGGGAGATATTTGCACACGGTCATGTGGTTTCTGTGATATCAAACGCGGAAAACCCAAACCGCTTGACTGGCAGGAACCTGAACGAGTAGCTCAAGCTGTCAAATCGATGAATCTGAAACATGCTGTCATCACGAGTGTTAACCGCGACGACCGGGAAGATGGCGGAGCCCCAATTTTCGCCATGGTCATTCAGCGGATCCGTCAGCTACATCCGGGTTGTTCTATTGAGGTGCTTATTCCCGATTTCAAAGGAAACAAGGATTCATTAAAAATCGTCATGGACGCCCGCCCCGAAATTCTCAACCATAATGTAGAAACCGTACCACGTCTTTTCAAAAAGGTACAACCCCAAGACCGTTATGAATGGGCAGCTGCGACCCTGTCCAACGCTAAATTATTCGATCCTGATGTGCTTACCAAATCGGGAATTATGGTGGGTTTGGGTGAAACAATCGAGGAAGTGAAAGAAGTCATGCGTGATCAGCGCCGCTGGGGGGTAGATATCCTGACGATCGGGCAATATTTACAACCCAGCAAAAAACATTTACCGATCGAGCGTTATTACACGCCTCAGGAATTTAAAGATCTAAAAGAATATGGATTAGAAATCGGATTCAAATGGGTGGAAAGCGAACCGTTGGTGCGTTCCTCTTATCATGCAGCCGAACAAGTACAAGCCCTCAGCATCGTGCATCGAAAATTATATGGAAATCGAATGATTGGGTAATCAAGCAGTTAGGTCTATTTAGGAATAAACATAATCCCTTTCGACGCCCAAGTAAATAGAGGTGTTGAGAATATACTGACGATAACTGTCGCAATGGCTGTCATAAAGATGGTCGAACTGAGCCAAAATTCTTTTCTAACAAGCGGTTCGCCTTCCCGCATATACATCACCACCACAACCCTCAAGTAGTAATATGCAGACACCAACGAAGTGAGCACCCCAATAATCGCCAAACCTACATATCCTCCTTCCAAAACTGCACGGAAAATATAAAATTTACCCAGAAAACCCAAGGTAGGAGGTACACCCGTGAAAGAGAGCATAAAAACTGTCATCGCGGCAGCCAGCGCAGGGTATTTCCTGCCCAGGCCAGCGTAGTCTTCCACATTCAGCCCTTTACCTTCACTATGTTCCAAAGTAATCACAACTGCCCATGCGCCAAAGCTGGTGACTGCATAGGCAACTAGATAGAATAAAGCTGCTCCGACGGCATGTTGTGTAATGCGGCTTTGATTTATTGTAACCAACACCATCGAAATATACCCAGTATGGGCAATACTGGAATATGCCAAAAGGCGTTTGATATTCCCTTGTACAATAGCAGTAATATTCCCCAGGATCATAGTCAGGGCAGCGAGTGCCCACAATACTGGTACTAAATCCACAGCCAGGGTATTAAACGCTGCCATAAACACCCGCAGTAATGCTGCAAAACCGGCAGTCTTGGCGCCTACTGCCATGAAAGCAGTCACAGAAGAAGGAGCGCCCTGGTAAACATCTGGAGTCCACATATGAAATGGCACTATGGAAACCTTAAACCCAAGACCTATCAAAATCAATGCAGCGCCAACCATCAACAATATTAGGTTTGCGGCACCAACGGTAATCGCAGCAATGATCCCTGGTATAGTTGTGGTTCGGGCAGCGCCGAAAACCAGGGCAGTGCCAAACACAACAAAGGCATCGGAAAATGAACCTAACAAGAAATATTTCAATGCAGCTTCTTCAGAATCTAATCTTGGATTGGCAAAGCCTGCCAATACATACAGTGGAATTGAAAGTAATTCCAGCGCCAGGAAGATAATAATAAGATCATCTGCCATTGCCATCAACGTCATACCGCTGAGAGAAAACATCAGCAAAATATAGTATTCGCTGCGTTCTATGCCTTGTCGTTTTATATAATCATAGGCTAGAGCGATAGCTGCTAATCCGCTAATCAGAAATAAAATCTGCAGGAAAACACTAAAACCATCAAAAACTACCATGCCGCTGAACGCAGTGGTTTGCCCCCCAAACTGACAGATAGCAATCACTAAAGATATCATGATCCCAATCGCCGACAACATAGCCATTATCCCCTTGCGTTGCGCTGGGATGAACAAATCAACCAAGATCAGGATAATCGCCCATCCAACCAGGGTAATTAGGGGGAGAATTGTCGTCAGATCCGAGAAATTCATGTTGCCTCATCAGTTTGTCAGCTATTAGCTTTCAGCTTTTAGTCATTGGTTATCAGGAATAAGTTATCGGAAGACAAGATAATATCGCAATATGATCAGAAAAAATACCGCATTCTGAGTTACTTTTATACATGGTTTGCTTGTTGATCATTTTTGATTTTTTCCTTCTTTCATAAATTTTTTAATGCATAGCAAGCGCTGCTCCTTGCAATACAGAAACCAATTGTTCTACCGAAGGCGCAATCAGGTTAAAGAAGGGCTTTGGATATAATCCTATCCAAAAAACGAATACTATAATCGGCGCCAGAGTAAGGATTTCACGCCAACGGATGTCTTTCAATTGTCTGTTTTCCTCTTTGTCCACCGGTCCTAAAAACAGCTTCTGGAACATGAATAAAATATAGACGGCAGCCAGGATGACACCCAGCGCTGATAACCCGGCAAACCAATATGACCCCAACACACCCCCCGCTTGCCCGGCATCCCATGCTCCCAATAAAATCGTAAATTCTCCGACAAAACCGTTCAAGCCTGGTAATCCCATCGAGGAAAGCGCGACGATCAATGTCAGCGCGCCATAAACCGGCATCACTTTCCACAAACCGCCAAAAGCTTCCAGATCTCGAGTATGCCTCCGCTCGTAGATCATCCCCACGATCAAGAATAAAGCGCCGGTGCTCAAACCGTGGTTAATCATCTGTAATATCCCGCCCTGAATACCCTGTGAGTTCAAGGCAAAAAGTCCCAGCATTACAAATCCTAGGTGGCTCACAGATGAATAAGCCACCAGTTTCTTCACATCTTTTTGTGCATAAGATACTGCTGCGCCATATAAAATACCAATCACTGCCAATCCTGCCATCCATGGTGCTAATTTAACCGCAGCCTGCGGAAAGAGAGGCAGGATAAAGCGCAGAAAACCATAGGTACCCATTTTCAACAAAACGCCTGCCAGGATAACTGAACCAGCAGTGGGAGCTTCCACATGCGCATCTGGCAGCCAGGAATGAAGAGGCCACATCGGCACCTTGATGGCAAAGGCAGCTGCAAAAGCTAAAAACAACCAGAATTGAATATTAGCAGGGATATGATTGTGGGCAATCAGCTCCGGTGTCGAAAAAGTGCCGCCTTGTATGCCAAGCCATAAAATCGCCAGCAGCATCAATATCGAACCCGCCATCGTATACAAGAAGAACTTGATTGCAGCATAAATCCGCCGCGGACCGCCCCAAATGCCGATCAGGAAATACATG
>JAAZNS010000261.1 GCA_012798185.1 Chloroflexota bacterium
AACCATGTTTTTCAATAAACGAGATCGTATTCTCAACCAGTTTTTCCAGCAAGTGATAAATATGATCCCGGTGAGACATGCCGATTTCATCTGCAGATTTGTGTAGGGCTTTATCTATCGCCAGGTAATTAACCACATAGGAAGCTGCGTCGATAGTTTCGATTGCGCTCAAGCTACCTATATCGCTGATGTAGCGAAAAGCATTATCTTTGAAATAAGGCACCCATCCCTTTTCGATCATGCCTTTGTAGGTCTTATCATCAATCGCCTGATACCCTACCGCTCCAGCCAGCAAACATTTTTTGGATATTTCTGTTTCGCTGGGGAGCATCGCCAGATACGGCTCAGCGCCGGCTAGGAAGTAGCCACGTTCTTGGAACATATCGCGCAACAATTCGGAGAATGTCCAACCAAGATTATCAATCACCAAAACCATGTTGACAACACCATCGCGCTTAAGATCTACTGCTTTATTTGGGAGGATGTTGAAGACCATACGTTTGGAATTGGCATGTATGTTATCCCAGTTTTTCATTAGCCACTCCGAAAAACAGTCGCCAATGGTAAACAGATCAGAGTCAAATTGTTCTTGACGATTACACCAGGATTGGTAGGGCAGGTAGGACTCGGTTGCCCAAGAAAGCATGGTATCCACATCCCAGTGAAGATCTGGAGTTTCGGGCTTGGGTGGACGGATTAACCCGCGCAATGTCGCTATTTTCCGGGCGAGCCGGCGAGACAGACCGCTGAACTTTTCCTCAATTTGATCTATCAACTCAGGTGTGATCCAATCGGGATGATCTCGCAAGTGTTTTTCGATAGTATCAAATTCCACCGCCAATAACCCGCTCGTTCGATCAAAAAGTTTACCCAGGTCATCCGAATTCTGTGGCTGTTGGTTATTGAGAAAATATGTCACCTGAAGAATCGTTTCGGGAATCTTGGATTCCTCAACCTTAAGGTCTTCCAATTGCAATTTGAGCGTTCTAAAGACATCAAAAGCTTCTCCCAACACGGCTTCGCCAATCGTCGGGTAACTATGCAACACACGGAACCGCATGAGTTGAAGTTTTAAACCATATGGGTCTGCTGCTAACATTTCCACCAACTGGCGTTGTTCACTTGACCTGGCTTTACTTCTCCATTCCTCTAAACGGGCGTGTAGTGTACGTGCTAGTAATGGAATTCCAAGGTTAGCTTTCCATTTCTGAGGATCTATTGTCTCCAATAAGGATGGTATTTTTGTGAAGGGGAATGTCTTCATTGTTAGGATGGGGGTGTAATAATTGACCAGCAAGGTGTCTTCAAAGCCATAGCCTGGTTGGGGACGCAGATCAGATGAGAGAAGTCCAGTTTGGACAATATCTTCGTTAGTAATGTATATAGGAATATCTACACCCCACACCTGCGTTAATGCACCACGTGCATCTAAGGTTTCAAAGACGAAGGAGTTTTGCTGGTAACGAGATGCCATGTTCTTAAACCACTGAAAAACAGGTTGAACATAAATAACATATCGTATATTTTGATGATTATGAAAGGAGGCAAGGATATTTGAATACGCATCGACATATTCAGAGATCTTCGAGATTTTTGGTTCCTCTGTATGTGATGATAAGTGTTCTGAGTCATAAATAATTTGAATCATCTTCCATTCCCCTTACCTTCGATGATATCTATTTCATCTTTAGTCAAATCATACAGATCGTATATTAATTGGTTAATCTCATTCTCCAGAGAGGTTGTGTCGGCCTTGGTATTTTTTTGCTTAGCTGACAGAATTTGATCAACAATACTAACCACAGAATTTTCTATTTCCAGCGTCAAACTGGGAATAGGGAAATTATTTATCATTTCTTTTGTAAAATTGATACCTGTGTTGTAACTTGAGGCCGAATACTTTTCTTTTATATAAAAAATAGGGAGTTTGCTATTTAGTAAACCCAATATAAATTTCAGAATTTTCAGATCTTCATTACAGATAATAAGAGTTGATTTTCCGGGAATGGTATCGCCAGTTTCATCAATGCATGCATCTAATAAAGTTAACCCCTTGATTATTATTTTCGGTTGCATTGATTTCTTTCTGTACGTATTAGTGAAGTTAGTATAAAAAGCTTGGCGTTCAACAACAGGTTGCAAGTACCTTTCACCTAGATAAACCATTTCACGATTACCCCACTTGGATATATACCTATCGATAGTTCCAGTATTTATCATTCGAAAATATTTATCTCGATTAAATTCAATGTTTAAGTTTTGGACGAATGGTTTCAGTTTATAAGCATCAGATGTTGCACACGCGTTTTCGCAAATAGCGATGTCAATAAACTTTCCAGAATTGCTATCAAGCTTGATTAAAAAACCGAGTTTATCTGTAAAAACAGCATCAAATGCGAATGGTGGCTTTAATATTTTTTTATCAACATTGTTAACTAATAACAAATTTCCTTCTTTGTACTCAAGAACTAGCAACTTTTGATTAGCCCTTTTGGAAAATGAGGGGACAATAGCATCAACTAGGGCACTCTCAAAAACATCTCTCCCTAAAATTAAGATGGAAGTAATTAATGGCAATATATTCTTGCGAAATTCATCACCAAAAGATTTCGATATCCATTTGTCAGGTGTAATGTAGGATAAATTACCAGAATTATTTAATAGGCGTAATCCAACCTCAAAGAATGCGATGTAAATATCCCAATTCCCTTTGGTAAAGGTATAAACTCGTGCAATATAGTCACGAATATCATTTTGGCCAGCATTCACCATCCCTTCTGAGTCAATATATGGCGGATTTCCTACAACAACATCAAAACCATCTTTCTCCAAAAATATTTCTGTATATTCCAATTCCCAATGAAAGGATTGATTCGGAATCGCAATAGATCTTGCATAGTTAAAATCTTTCTTTTGTACCATCCTGCTATATTTCGATTCTTCTACGATGTTACCGAAATAAAGGCTTATATGTACGTCACAAATGGCCTTATATCCTTCCAGAATCTGATCAATTTCCTCTAACCATACCTTCTTGTCGCGTATATCATCTAAGTTGGAGGAAGCTTTTCCAGCTATCAGGCGGCTTTTCTTAATGACTTCTTCCACTGCCGCCTTAAAATCCGGATCCCTCTCAAAAAGATTTAACTGTCGGATTTCCTTTTTAGCTGTTGAGAAGGGGTAATTGCCAATTTCCTCGAGTTTCGCCCCCACTAGACTGTTACCACATTTGAGGTGGTGATTCATGAACGAAAGAGGTTGATTTTTGGCCATAGATAGAATCCACAGCGACAATTTAGCCAATTCCACTGCTAGCGGGTTAATATCCACACCGTAAATGCAGTTTTCCACTACCCAACGTCGCCAGTACCCCGTGTCACTTTCTAATTCCCTGGTAATGTCCAGTTCATTTAGGATTTCGGTGATGAAATTGGAGACTAGGTTCGTAGCATTGACTAAAAAATGACCACTACCCATTGCGGGATCTAGCACCGAAAGTTCGAGCACCTTTTCTCGGGTAAAAGCAAGCATTCTTTCTTCAAGCAAATTACTTAATGCCTGGCGTTCGTCTTCGTCCACTGCCCTCTTGTAGGCTTCCATAGCGGGGAGCTGTTCCTTAAAGAAAGCGCTTTTCAGTTCCTTTAGTTTCTCACCCACCGTGTTGCGAATAATGTAATCAACAATATATTCCGGAGTGTAATACGATCCGGTGGATTTCCGCTCACTGGGATCACCGGCAAAATAGACTTCACCTGCTTTGACATAGTGCCCCGTCACCAATTTACCACCCTGTGAAACCGGGATAAATTGGATCTTGCCCTTGGCGACCTTGACCTCGGTGTCTTCTTCGGCGATAAAAAGTTTGTGTTCCAGCAGCCCTTCGTATAGGGTTCCTAGATGGCGTACGCTCATGTCGCGGTAACTGATCGGTTTTTCCTGGCCGTTCTTTTCTTGATATGTGGATAGATTGAAGATAACATTTACCAGGTAGGTATCGCCAATCCGCGTGTCAGAGAGAAAGCGCGTAAACTCGCTTTCCTGTGGGCTGAACAGACCGCCATTGTAGGTCTGGTCGATATCCACAAAGATGTGTTCAAGGCTGTCCCAGATAGGAAGTTTATGAGCGTTCGAACCATTGCCATCATG
>JAAZNS010000262.1 GCA_012798185.1 Chloroflexota bacterium
ACCTCCTATTCCATGGCGCCTAAAATTAAGGCAATGATTGCCATACGCATCACCACACCATTGAATGCTTCCTGCCAATAACGCGACCAGCGGGTTATATCTACATCGACCGGTACTTCGTCCATACGCGGCAATGAATGCAGTAATATCGCATCTGGTTTGGCTTTAGTCTCCAGAAGCTGGCGGGTAATTTTATAATTAGCCGGGGTTAATCCCACGTTTCCTGAACGTTCATCTCGGGATTTTGTATAGTCTGGCTGAACAACCGGCTCCACCAATATGACATCAACATCATGAATTACCTGCTCGACATGCTCTGCTTCTTTAAAATCCAGGCTATATTCCTTTAGTTCTGCTTTGAACTCTGGAGTTAACGACATATCAGGCGGCGCGACGAATGTAATCGGGCAATCGAATTGGGTTAAGCCATATGCTAATGAATGCATTGTACGCATCCGCATATCACCAACTGCCAGCCACTTCAATCCGTCGATTCGGCCCTTTTCGCGCAATACAGTGTAAAGGTCGGTAAGGATTTGTGTGGGGTGTTCTCCCCATCCATCGCCGCCATTGATTATCGGAATCGAAGCCCATTTAGCTGCTTCATGGGGCGCACCTTGTTGGAAATGCCGCATAACTATAACATCGCCATAGAATTCCAACATTTTCACGGTATCTTTAATCGATTCTTGATAGAAATCACCCGCGCGGGTCATCTTAGCATCAGCAAAACCGGTCACATGACCACCAAGGCGATGCATGGCAGCTTCATGCGCTAACCGAGTACGAGTGCTGGGTTGATAGAAGGCGGTTACCAGGGTTTTATCTGCCAGCATAGTGCTGTTTCGACGGCTACGAGGAATGGATTCCAACTCACGAGCGACTTCGAATATGTGCATGAATTCATTCCGCTCAAAATCTTTTAACGACAAAATATCTCGACCTAAAAAGCTACGCATTTTTAAACTCCTTATTATGTAATATTATTTGATATTTTTGGATTACCTACCCGGCGAACGACATGGAAACGAAAATATCCGGGCAAAAAATAACTATAGGAGTAATCGATAACTTGACCTAATGTGGTGTACAGCGAAGCAATAAAACGCAGCAGTACATCACCTCGCTGGATTCCAAAAGATTTGGCGATTTCAACGGACGCGGTTACAGCATTGATTTCACAACGCGACGACACCAACGAAAGTGAACCCTTCTTCAATAGAATATCTAAAATCGAACCAGTAAATGAATTTTCCAAATCTTGTGGGTAAATAATTCCCTCCGGAAGTATATCGATGAGATATGCTACCGGCCTCCCCTCAGCTAACATCAACCGGGAATATTGAACGACAACTTCTCCCGGCGGAATGTTCAAAGCAGCTGCTTCTTCTTGAGAACAAGGACGATAATCAATTTTTAATTTGCCCATTGTGACCTGTAAACCGCAGCGCTTTGCCATTGTCTCAATACTCTCTAGCACCTCCAATCCAGTCTCAATAACACAGGATGCGGGTAAAACAAATGTGCCCGATCCCTGTCTGCGATGGATAATCCCTTGGGTTTCGAAAGTACGCATGGCTTCTCTTAGTGTAGCCCGAGAAACACCTAATTGGCGCGCCAATTGGGGCTCAGATATCAGCTTCTCACCTGGTTTCTTCTCGCTGATGATTTCCGCCAGTGCCTCATGCAGCCGTTGAGAGATAGAATATCCTTCACTCATGAATTTTTGTTCATCTTTCTAACACCGGGATGAAATTAAACTTGGTAACATCGACCAAACCTTTATCGGAAAGACGCAATTCGGGTATTACAACCAAAGCCAGTAAACTCAATTGCATATTGGGGTTATTTAAGGGGCATCCACAGGCACGGAAACCATTTAAAACAGACTTTGCTTTTTCTGCAACAATTTCCGCATTCTCATCCGACATCAATCCAGCAATAGGCAATTCCACTTTACCAATCTTTTTTCCATCCAAAATCACTACCTGACCACCTTCCATATTGACTAATTCATTTACCGCTAATGCCATTTGTGCTTCATCGGTTCCCACAACAATTAATTGGTGGCAATCATGCGCCACGGTAGAAGCAATGGCGCATTTTTTATCAAACCCAAAACCATGGACTAGTCCCAATTGAAGATTCCCAGTCCCTTTATGCCTTTCAATTACCGCAATTTTTGCTATATCATTGCTAATATCAGGGTGAATTTCATCATTCACAACAGGCATTTCCATGCGGAGATGTTTTGTTGGCGCCTGATTTTCAATAACTCCAATAATATTCGCCCATACTTGTTTTAAATTCTCTTGCGGCGGTTTTAAAGTAAAATCTTCCGCTGTAAAATTTCTCCCGATATGAATCGAATGAACCGCCCAATCGGGGTATGAGAAAACTGGTTTTTCGATAATTACTCGTTTTTTTTGAGCAATCAACTTTCCTTTGGCGATAACCATATCTACAGCAACTGCCGAGAGATCATCCATTATCAGAATATCTGCAAATCGACCGGGTGCAATCATCCCTACCTGGCGGGATACACCAAAATGCTCGGCAGTGTTTATAGTTGCCATCTGAATCGCCTTCATAGGCGGGAGACCTTTCGAAATAGCCCTTTTAACCGCCCGATTAACATGACCTTCATTGACCAATGTCTCGCAATGAGAATCATCGGTACATAAAATGAAATGCCGGGCATCGATGCCCATATCTGTTACTGCTTTAATTTGCGCATCCACATCGTGCCAAGCTGAACCAAAACGAAGCATGGGTTTCATTCCCTGACGGACTCTCGCAACGGCATCTTCCAGACGTGTTCCCTCATGATCATCCTCCGGTCCTCCGGCAACATAACCATGAAACGGCAAACCCAAGTCTGGGAAGGCATAATGACCGCCAATCACTTTTCCTGCCTGGCGTGTTTCTGCCATCTCAGCATGCATCTTTTCGTCGTTAAAGTAAACGCCCGGGAAATTCATCATCTCCCCCAAACCGATGATCCCTTCCCATTTCATCGCTTGGGCAACATCTTCAGCCTCGATACTGGCACCTGGTGTTTCCAACCCTGGGGCTGAAGGTACACATGAAGGCATTTGAACCCATACATGGATTGGCTGAACTGCTGCTTCATCCACCATCAAGCGGACGCCTTTTAAACCAAATACATTTGCAATTTCATGAGGGTCGACAAAAATACCCGTTGTCCCATGGGGGATAATTGCTCGAACAAACTCGGTTATTATGATCATCCCCGATTCGATATGCATATGTCCATCTAATAAACCAGGACATACATATCGTCCACCTGCTTCAACGACTTGAGTTTTTGAATCAATCGTGTGAGAAGCGTCTTCTCCAACAAAGGCAATACGCCCGTCTTTTATGGCAATGTCAATATTGGGGATAATTTCACCAGATTGCACACAAACCCACTGACCGTTACGAATCACCATATCAGCGGTGACTCTCCCCATAGCAACATCCACTAACGTTTGCGAAATTTTAAAATAATCTTTAGAATTCATTGTTACTCCAACGGTCAAGTAAATAGTTCTCCATAAAAAAATCCCAAGGATGTCTCACATTACCCATAAACCAACATTTTTGCAGCCCGGTTATGTCTGGAGATTAATTCTTCAATATTCATTTTCACAAATTGTCTTTCTTTCACCACAAATTCTCCCCCCACGATTGTGAAATCAACAGTGACCGGTGCACAGAAAACCAACGCAGCAACCGGATCATGGACAGCGCCGGCATATTCAATGCGATTTAAGTTAATGGCGAAGAAATCAGCGCACTTTCCAGATGCCAAAGCACCAATATCTGTTCGTCCCAGCACTGATGCGCTCCCGCGGGTGGCTAATTCTAAAGCCTGACGGGCGGTCATTATTGGCATTTCCACATCTGAAAGCGAAGCACCCTGCAACCCTGCTTTTAGCCTGGCAACCATCATTGCCATGCGCATTTCTTCAAGCAAACTGGAACCATCATTGCTTGCTGACCCATCTACGCCCAATCCAATTTTCACACCCGCCTGCAACATATCCATGATCGGTGCAATTCCAGATGCCAGCCGCATGTTGGAAGTCGGACAATGAGCAACGCCACAACCAGTTTGTTTATATACCTCAACTTCGCTTTGAGAAATATGAACCGAATGGGCAAACCATACATCATCACCCACCCAACCCAAATGCTCCATGTATGCCACAGGCCGATAACCAAATTTTTGCTGACAAAATTGTTCTTCATCCTGAGTCTCTGCCAGATGTGTGTGTAACCGCACATGATAAGTTCGAGCCAGGGCGGCACTTTGTCTCATTAATTCACCGGTTACACTAAATGGGGAACAGGGCGCTAAAGCTATCTGAACCATCGCGCCAGGTTTTGGATCATGATACGTTTCAATCAAACGTTGAGCATCCTTAAGGATGTACTTTTCATCCTCAACAACACTATCGGGCGGCAAGCCGCCTTTGCTTTCTCCTAAACTCATCGACCCCCGGGTAGCCATAATGCGCATGCCTGTTTCCCTGGCAGCTAAGATTTCATCATCCAGCCGCGAACCATTGGGGAAAAGATAAAGATGGTCAGATGCTGTTGTGCAACCCGATAATGCCAACTCTGCCAGAGCAGTTTGGGTTGAAATGTAAATATGTTCAGGAGTCATTCTTGCCCAAATAGGGTATAGAGTTTTCAGCCAATTGAAGAGATTGGCATTCTGGGCTTTGGGCACCACGCGGGTTAATGTTTGATAAAAATGATGGTGGGTGTTGATCAACCCCGGTGCTACCAGATAACCGGTTAAATCTAAAATCCGATCCGCGGTTGTTGGTAATTCACTGGTCGCGCCAACTTGCTCAATAAATCCATCGCGAATAAATAGACCTCCGTCGGGAATTTCCCTGCGGAGGTCATCCATAGTAACTAATACAGCGGCGTGTTTTACTAATAAAGTAGACATTCAAAACTCGCTTAACCATCACTAATTGTCTGACAATAGTCTATCAAAAAAAATCCTTCTTGTCAATTGTCTGACAAATAATCGTCATTTTATTATCAAATCCTAACAGATATTACTTATCCAATAACAACAGTTACCATAATGCAAAAGCCCTTTTTGATTATTCTTATCTACGCCCTTCGAAAGGGAAAAATCGTTCAGCGAATTATGTTATTATTACCACAAAGAACCTGAATTTTACCGATATTGCCTTTTTTCAAAATCAAAAAAGAACCTCCTCGATCATTTGAATGCACGGGAGGTTCTTTTCTGTTACAAATATTAATATTCGCGGTATTTCAAATCTCAATCATTGATTCCCGAATTTCCCATTACCAGGTCACATTCTGCGCCATCTTGGCAGAATGAACCGTATTGCGCATTAACATAGCAATAGTCATTGGTCCTACACCGCCTGGAACAGGCGTGATAGCGCTGGCAACTTCTTTCACCTCATCATACATAACATCACCTACCAGGCGTGAGCCCTTGGGATGGGTAGGATCATCGATGCGGTTGATGCCTACATCGATTACTACAGCACCGGGTTTAACCCAATCGCCGCGCACCATTTGCGCTCTGCCGACCGCAGCTATCAATACATCTGCTCCCCGGCAAATAGCGGGTAAATCCTTACTGCGCGAGTGGCAAATAGTCACCGTTGCGTTTTCCCGTACCAGCAACAAAGCTACAGGCATACCCACAATGTTCGATCGTCCCAACACGACTGCGTTGCAACCTTCCAGTTTGGTGCCGATCAGCTTCAACATATAGACACACCCATAAGGAGTGCAGGGAACGAATAAAGGATCACGTCCCTTTTGTGCTAATCTTCCGATATTGATCGGATGAAAACCGTCGACATCTTTTTCGATACTTATCGATTTTAAAACGCCTTCTTCATCCAGAGGGCTGGGAAGAGGCAATTGAACCAAAATACCATCAACGCGCGGGTCGGCATTTAATTCCCTGACCAACCCCTCTACTTCTTCTTGTGTAGCAGTCGCAGGAAGAGTATGCCCAAAAGACTCAATACCTGCTTCTCCGCAGGCTTTTTGTTTTGAGGCAACATAAACCTTCGAAGCCGGGTTATCGCCTACCAATACCGTGGCTAAGCCAGGGACGCGCAACCCCATTTCTTTCATTTTTTCGACATCTGCCTTAGCCTGATCACGCACTTGCTGTGCAAGAACTTTTCCATCGATTATTGTTGCAGTCATAAATCACTCCTTTTATAGTTTAGGGAAAACCCTCTCATTTTCCTGAAAAAAGATTGAGCTATCAACCAAAGGATAATACAATTCAAAATGAATTTTAACTCCCAAAACTTTCAAAGAAATTATGCCTAATATTTTCTTTCCATGCAATTGACATATGTCACCACCTATTGATAAATCAATCCTCGTATTTTATAATCGTTTGTAATTGTTTAGGCTGTAGTGAAAAAACCGAATCTGAGATGGTTGCGGTTACGAAACCCCCGTAAACACCTCTCATTCGGAAACTCATCCAAGCTGGCTGAGCAGTTACATGAATTTAATCCTTTTTTCTTTTTAGAATGTAATTATCCTATGAATACAAATATTCCTGCACCCCCTAGAGATTTCATCCGTGAAATTATCGATAAAAATATGGAGACTAATCGGTTCGAAGGAAGAGTACATACTCGTTTTCCTCCAGAACCAAACGGCTATTTGCACATTGGGCATGCAAAATCCATCGTGTTAAACTCTGGAATTGCAAAGGAATATGGCGGTAAATTCAATTTGCGTTTCGACGATACCAACCCCAGCAAAGAAGAAGTCGAATACGTTGAATCTATCATCGAAGACGTACGGTGGATGGGCGCAGATTGGGAAGACCGGTTATTTTACGCTTCCGATTACTTCGAACAGCTGTATGAGTATGCACTTCAGCTGATAAAAAAAGGCAAAGCCTACGTGGATGATCTAAGCGCCGATGAAATTCGGGAATACCGCGGCACGCTCACCCAGCCGGGAAAAGAAAGCCCTTATCGCAACCGCTCGATCGAAGAGAACCTGGATTTATTCCAACGTATGCGTGCTGGAGAATTTCCCGATGGCGCAAAAGTGCTACGGGCAAAAATCGATATGGCTTCTCCCAACTTGAACATGCGCGATCCGGTAATATACCGCATCAAACATGAAAGCCACCACCGTACGGGAGACAAGTGGTGCATTTACCCGATGTACGACTATACGCATTGCCTG
This sequence comes from Chloroflexota bacterium, assembly GCA_012798185.1. Lineage (GTDB taxonomy): Bacteria > Chloroflexota > Anaerolineae > Anaerolineales > UBA4823 > JAAZNS01. The sequence continues at coordinate 7,240 of JAAZNS010000262.1, forward strand.
TCCGATTCTATTGAAGGCATCACTCACTCGATTTGTACCCTGGAATTTGAAGACCACCGGCCTCTATATGATTGGGTACTGGATGAATTGAATGTTTATCACCCCCAGCAAATTGAATTTGCCCGTCTTAATCTCAATTACACCGTTTTAAGCAAGCGGAAACTGCTTCAATTGGTCAACGAAAAACACGTCAGCGGTTGGGACGACCCGCGTATGCCCACCCTTTCGGGTTTGCGCCGCCGCGGCTACACTCCTGAAGCCATACGCACCTTCTGCGAACGCATTGGCGTAGCTAAAAATGATAGCATCGTGGATATTGCCCTGTTGGAATATTGCATTCGGGAGGATCTAAACAAGCGCGCTCAACGCGCCATGGCGGTATTACGCCCCTTGAAGTTAATCCTGGATAATTATCCAGATGACCAAATCGAATATATGGAATGCATTAATAACCCTGAAGACCCTGCCATGGGTACTCGAAAGGTACCATTTTCCAAAGTTCTGTATATCGAACGAGATGATTTTCGCGAAATCCCCCCCAAAGGATATTTCCGGCTGTTTCCCGGCAATGAGGTGCGTCTCAGATATGCCTATGTCGTCAAGTGCACAGGCTTCGTCAAAGATGATGAAACCGGTGAAGTGACCGAGGTTCATTGTACCTATGACCCAGCAACCC
>JAAZNS010000263.1 GCA_012798185.1 Chloroflexota bacterium
AACAAGATCAATGCGGTTTTTATATTTTTTCCTGGTATCAATCTATCGGACAGGCAATTTTAGATAAAAGCCTGCCCATAATTTTATTGGAATCGAATTCCAATCATTGCATTCAGACAAATAAAAATGTCACCGAGATATCCCGCCAAGAACATGATAATCAATGCCTGGCGATAGCGCGGTTGCTCACCGACAACCCTGAGATATCAAAGGATGCTCAAGCTAATACCGACACTTTATGGGAACCAATTTCGCAAGAAGTTCTCTGTTTCAATTATTTTTTATTGAGCGCCTCGGTTGAGAGCGAATTCATCGCTCAAAGCTGGTATCAATCAGAAGACGATCCACAACCCATTGTGGAAAAGTTCAAGCAATGGAAAACCAAAATCGCAGCCCATGGTATTAAAAAATCCATTCCCGCAGATAAACCCTCAGGGTCAGTCTTGTCTCACTATGTGTTGATCCCCGATTGTCACGAAGATCTTCTGGCGTATTACATGGAAACTTTACGTGGATTTTTCTTGAAGCATAAACCAGTGATGGGCTTTTGCATTGAAGAAGCTTTGCTTGCCCACAGAATCACTGTCGTCGGAGATATTCAACAATATCCCGCTGGCACATTGGAGAAATTATTAAGCTCAGGCTGCCAGGTAGAGCATATATTTCGGGATGGCACAGTTATTGCATCAACGTTTTCAAATTAGTCCTTTTACTGGAGTAAAATGATGATTGCATCTATCAATTCGCCGTTCGAAGAAGAAATCAATTTTAATCAACCTCAAAATGAGATCAATACTGAATTTTCGATTAAAAAGCCAGTTTTAAAAGTAATTGGGCTGGGCGGCGGCGGTTGCAATGCAATCAGCCGGATGATGGAATTGGGTTTCCACGGTGTAGAATTTATTGCTGCTAATACTGATCATCAGGCTTTAAATAACATCCCTGCCCCAGTAAAAATTCAATTAGGTCCCCGTGTTACAAGAGGATTAGGCGCAGGGGGAGATCCTGCTATCGGAAAGGCAGCTGCACAGGAAAGTGCTAAAGAAATCGCCGATGCATTAGCTGGCGCGGATATGGTATTCCTTACCGCTGGCATGGGCGGAGGAACCGGCACAGGCTCGATCCCGGTGGCGGCTGAAATTGCCCGTCAAATCGGTGCTGTAGCTATTGCGGTCGTTACAACGCCCTTCTCTTTTGAGATGGGCAGACGGCAAAAAAATTCCGCGGAGGGATTAGCTCAATTGCAAGCACAAACCAACACATTAATTGCTATCCCTAATGACCGGCTCTTATATGTTGCGCCAAAAAACTTACCCATAGAAACTGCTTTTCGGCTGGCTGATGATGTCTTGCGTCAGGCAGTGCAAGGAATCACCGAATTAATTACCGAACCCGGATTGATTAACGTCGACTTTTCCCATATCCGCAGGCTTATGATGATGGGAGGCGGATCGTTTATGGCAATCGGTCATGGATATGGAGAAAATAAATCTCAGCAAGCCATTGAACAAGCGTTAAATCACCCTCTTCTCGAAACAGTCTCTCTTGATCATGCTTCCGGTATTATTGCAAACTTCACGGGAGGTCCTGATTTAACCCTTTACGAGGTAGAATCGGCATTGACCTATCTGCAGAATCAGACCGGATCGCAATCAGAAATCGTTATGGGAGTGATTAATGACGATCAAATGATGGGTCGAGTTCAGGTGATCCTGGTAGTCACCGGGATAGTTTCCCCCAGCCTCGAAACAACGATCTCCAGACCAGCAATAAAGGAGGCTGCAACAGTCAAGGTCGAAAATGCTCCAGTGCCTAAGCTTGCTGAAGCACTGCCTGTGGGAGCCTATAATCTTGAGCGCTTACAGGAATTCCCCGAGCCAACCAATCTCGATCTTCCCGCCTTCTTACGAAAGCGAGTGAAATACGATGGGTAACACAACTCTCTCCTCAGATATTATCAAGTCGGTTACCAATCAAATATATAAGAAATATCCCGAATTTGCCGGAGTGGCGCCAAAAGTCCGCCGGCAGGCAATTCCCAAAGGAAGTAATGCAGTCAATCAATCGATCTTCCTTTTTACCTTCAACACCACTGCTCACACCGACGATCATGTTGTTATCCCTCGCTCGATAAGAGTTACAGTAAACGAGAATGGAAAAATCATAAAAATCACCTCCTCCCGCTAATATGAGCATCCGTCAAATCTCCTATTCTTTAGAAATTTCCTTTTGGTGGACAATCATTCCCTGGATGTCTAAATCTTGTATTTTACGTAAAACCGTCGAATTTTGCTGGAAAATTTACCAGGGAATTCAAGAAAAACCATATTGGCAGGTTATTCTGATTTGTTCAGCAGCCAGCCTTTTTGGGGGAGTACTGTTGGGTTTCTTGAGTGCGTTATGAAAAAATCGTTAGCAGTCTTACTCCTGGTCATTTGTCTGTCATTTTTTCTTTTCGGATTTTGGTCAGGACAGAATATCAATGGATTTCTAAACCAGATGTCTAACCCCAGCTCTGCGAAAGCACGCGCCAATTCTGATGAACTCCCCAATCATCAGCAGAATATGCTGCTGGTGGAAGTAAACAAATTAGAGGCTGAAAAACCACAACTTGAAAGCATATGGTTGATACTTTATATCAAGGATGTTCCCAAAATAACCTGGATGCCTCTTTATATTGCTTCTTCATCTGGAAACACCGGATTTCCTGATGGCAATATCGTTTCAGGGAAAAAATTTAAGCTTGGAAAGAATAAAACGCTTGCCCCAGAATTCGAAACAGCTTTACGTAAGAATGACATTTGGTGGAATGGTTATATTGTTACAGATAAACAAAGCGTTAGTAAACTTATTGAATTTCTTGGATCAGCGCCAAAATCTGCCATGATAGATTCTGAAAATTCAAATGAGAATCTCATCGCTGCTTCGCTGCTTGCCTCCCCGGTAAAGGAAAAAGTGGCTCAAATTCAAAGCATATGCCGGCTTGCCTCATCACTGGAAAATCCTTTAATGATAAAAACATGGATTGAGGATAGCGTCAACCTGGTAAGCGATCTGCCTCGTGATGAATTGCTTGCCCGCTGGATCGCTATGGCTGGAAAACAAACCAGCCTTTCCTGTGAATTTCCTTCGCTATATATAATTCCATAACCGATTTTTCCTAAAATATTAATGGCATATATCTTGCATCGATCTGATTAACAATCAGATCGTTCTTTTTTTACCCAGGAAGGTTCCCATGATCACAATTACTACCTATGATGTAATGCTGATAATCATTGCCACTCTTTTTACCATAGGCGTTCTTTCCTCGATAATCGGCATCATTATTTTGGTCACTAAATCCATTGGTAAAGAAGTCAGCACAATCGCTGTTCAAACTACAAAACTGGCGGAAAAAGGGATTGCCGAAGATATCGCAGGTTTAGTAGGGAATGCCTCCTCCCTGCTTGATGCGATCAACCAGCTCATCGTCAATACCGCTGGTGTGGGGGTTTTCCTAACGCTATTTGGATTGCTCATGATCGCAGCAGCCGGAATTCTTACCCTGCAAATTTACTAAAAGGTAAAAACTCATGCCCGAAACACCATCTTGCGTCATCTCTGAGATAAAACAAATATTGCCCGATTCAACCTGGAATTGGGTGATTCCGGCGCTCATGAAAGAACCTCTGGTTTGGGATAGTCTATGCATATTAAAAAAAGACGACCCCAATTTTCCAATCAAAAATTTCATCCGCCGGCCTGAAGATTGCACACCCGCTGCTATTGCATTGTCATTGCTAAAATATCCCTCAACGCCAGATCAATTGCGTTCGCTTCCTCTCATGCCTGTCGAAGATAATTTCCGGGATGCCGTGGAATCGATTTCTGAAGAAAATATCTCAGATTTATGCCAAGCGGGATTATTGGCATTGAAACTCCGGGAGATCTACCGAAAAAATGGCATCTGGGAACATTCAATTAACCAGATTCCTTCTGCAGCTTTATGCTGTCTTTTTGGCATCATCCCTGACCAATTGGCATTATTGAAAAAATTAATCAATGGACAAGAAAATCGAGATGAAAATGCAGAAAATCAGTCAATTCAACTGGCACTTCATGTCTTATTGAGTAACCCTCTGCCCTTGGATTCAATGACAGAGTTAACTAATTTATTTTTGAAAGAATTACCCTTGTCTCTTCAGCAGCAGATCGTTCGGGCTTTGGTTGATCAAAATGCTCAACTGGGAACGCGTATTGCACAAAGCTTTGTGAAACGCTATGAAACACCTGCCTATAAAAAACCTGTCTCTCTATTGGATTATGTCAAGGAATTAAATCATAAGGTCGAATGTGCAGAATTTTTCCGCCTTGCCGCTGATTCATATAAGGGGAATTCGCTTCTCGAACAAGTAAAGAACGAAATCAATCGGTTTCAGGCAAACCTCAATTTAGAAATGGCAAAAAATACCGCACTCAATGGAGATTCAGAGAAAGCTATCGGTTTTTTGGAGCAAGCGGTTAAGCTAGATTCAACTTCGCTGGAATATTTCGGCGCGTATTTGATGGCTTTGATTGACCAAAATAAATATGAAGAAGCTCAACAAAACCTTATCGAATATTCCCATTCAATTGAGTTAATCGACCATCCAGGAATACTGCTGGCTGAAGCCCTGATCGAATTAAACTCTCCTGAAAACTCCCCTATCGATCAGATGATGAAGGCGCGAGATATTTGCTTGAAGATTATTTATTACTTAAGAGACGCACCTACATCAGATGATTATTCTTTTTGTGATATCGCATTTGTCACCCGCCTGATTAAGTGTTTATTACGCGTCAATCTGGCGCAAGAAGCCGCCTGGGTTGCAGCAAAATATATATTCCCCATATCAACAAACCCATCTCTCCAGCATCTTTTAGCACAAACAAAATTCGCAGCCGCAGATATTGAAAGTGCTGTTCAGGCGGCTCATCTGGCAGTTGCCGTGGAGCCATCGAATACGACATATTGCCGCACCTTAGCTGAATGCCTGGAAGCAAACCGAGATTGGCAAAATGCTGCGCTTGAGCGGAAGCGGATCATTGAACAATCTGCCTCCCCTCGATCGCAAGATTTCCATGCACTTGGATTTTGCGCTATTAGAGCCGGTCTGCTGGATATTGGAATTAAAGCTTGCCAACAGGCTTTATCATTAAACGGAAATGATGGCATTGCATATGCCATTATGGGAGAGCTGGTTTCGCAAAACAGCAACGCCAGTGAAGCCAGCGAATATTTCGACCGTGCTATTCAATTTTCTTCAAACTATATTTACCCCTGGAAAGCTCTTGCTGAATTTAGTTTTAAATCTGGCAGCCTAGAGAAAGCCCTGGAAACTTTAAAAACAGCTTCTCACATTACACCCGATGCACCAGAAATTTACATGTTATTAGGGGATATGTATCAAAAAACCGACTCGCCCACTCTAGCATTAGAAGCCTATAAACAAGCTGCAAGCCTTATCGGTGATTCAATTCAGTATATTGATCCTGATGAAGAAAAATTTTTCGCTAGTGTAAAAGCAATCGATTTAGCCTGTCGAATTTCAGAAAAACTGGGAGCAATGCTCTGTGAGCTTGGTCATATTGAAGAATCTCAAGCTGTGTTGGAAAAAGCGCTGAGCAACTATCCTTTCGATCCAAACCTGGCATACCAACTCTCACGTACTTATATTGCCCAGCATGAATATGCCGCAGCCTTTTCTGCTCTGCAAACTGTGCTTGCCAGTAAACCTGGGAATGCTCAACCATATCTTGATTATGCACGTTGTGCAATTGCTCTTAATGAAAATGGATATCATTCGATTTTATTCGATTTCGAAAAAAAGAATTATCGTACTCCGGAAAAAAGCGGGGAATTAATTGCTGTTCTTCAAAAAGCACTTCAAATCGATCCATCCCTAGAAGAAGCGAAAGCATTGTTGGCAGAAATCCTGGCATTCGAAGGTGATTATGCCATGGCAATGGATGCTTTTCGAGCAGCTTTGGAAACCGGGCTGGCAAAGGAAAAAACTTGGCAATCGCGGCTGGGTTTGGGCTTGGGAGTAGTTGCCTTAAAGCTAAATCAGGGAGAAACAGCTGTGGCGGCTTTGCTTGAAGCCAATAAGACCGACCCGTCAAATCCCCTCATCCACCAGGCATTATCGATGGCATATCAGTCACTTGGACTCAATGAAGATTCATTAAATTCTGCTCGAGCAGCATTGATGATTGATTCTGGAAATGTAGACCTACTAGCCTGGTTCGCAAAACAAATCACCTCTTTGAAAGACCACCAGGGCGAGATGCTTCCTCATGTGCGTTCTGAGGCTATTGCTGCACTTCGCCGGGCAGTTAATATTTGCCCCCAACGGGCAGATTTATGGATATTCCTGGGACAAATACAATTAAGTGCCGGCGATCTTAATGGAGCAGCAGAATCACTGAGTAAATTAATCCCTGTCCAAAATCAGGAATATACGCTGGATAGCCTTCCTGCAGAATTATACCTGGCAGGCAAATACCTGTTAGACCTCAATTTACCCGTTGGTGCATGCACCTGCCTTGAAATGGCATTGCACAAAAAAGATGAACTTTGCAACCTCGCAAGAAATCGGCTGGTTTCATCCAATCCTTCCCAACTTGATATGTATTCTCTTCTGGCAAGATGCAGAAAGCAAACAGGTGCTATTCAATCCGCTTTAGAAGCGGTAAATGAAGCCATTTCATTAGCACCAGATAATGAGAACTTGTACCTGGATAAGATTGATTTAATCCTCGAAATGTACGCTGGCTCTCTTTCCCGGAGTGAACAAGAAGAAGGTATATCGACTCTGATCGAGTCGTTCGAAACAGCCTTAAAACTCAATTCGGAAAATCCCGATATTTACTATAAATATGCCCTCGTTTTGCGGATGATTGGACAATTATCAACTGCTCAATCTTTGGCAGAAAAAGCGTCCGAACTCTATAGGCGAAGACAATCAATATTATCGAACACACCACAATTCGATGGTGATCAATTCAAAGTTAATGAATTAAGCGCTCGTATTCTGGCTGCTGAATTAGCACGAGCCAGGCTGGCTTATGAAAGTGCCCATAGGATTCTGGAAACAGAATTTCGGACCGATGTTCTTCTCGGAAATTCGAATCCAAAAGAAAATTTAACGGGAGTTATGGGGGCGCTGCCTGTGGAATACTCCTGCTTGCATGCAGAACTGGCTTTAGCAGAAGACGATCCTTCAACAGCAGCCAGCGATTTAGAAAATATCTCGCAATCGTCATTATCGAGACCAAGAGCACTTGCACTCCAGGCGCGATTGGCACTTCGCCGCGGCGATATCGATGCCGCATCGAATATGCTGCAAGGAGCATTGGCAGAGATTGGCAGTCTTCAAAATAACACCCCCCCCCTATGGACTCAAATTTCCAGTCTCGATGATATTGCTGCAGCATTCAAAAAGATTGCGCTTTATCAGGCAGTTGCTGAAGCAGCCCTCGAGCTTCATCAATGGGAATCGGGAATCTATCTGTTGCACGAAGTAGCTTATGTTGCCTCACACGAGCCGCAATCACATATTGGTTTAGCCAGAGCAATCGTTTTACGAGCCGAATTCCAAAACCTGTGCCGGGAAGCGGAAGTTGTTTCTCATGCTCCTGGGATCGCTGCATTATCAGATATTTCACATAAAACCTTTGCTGATGCAATTCAATCTGCACTAAGTACGCTGAATGGTGAAGAAAAGGAACCATGGAGCAATGAAACCCTGGAGCGCTGGAAAATCCGCGGTAACGCCATATTCGAAGCTGACCATAAAATCGCTGAAGCCTTCTCACAGCGCAATGCAAAACCGGATGATATCGCTGCTCAAATAGCTGCCCTGCGCTATATGGATAATATCTCGGAAGCTGGTCATATTGGAAGGCTGCACGCCCACCATCCGCTGGTATTGATTCAACTGGCATTAACCTTAAAGAATGAAAACCCCCGTCAGGCATTAGCAGCCGCTTATTCAGCGCATGAAGCAGCGCATAAATCTATGAAAAATTCAAAGCCGGAGCAGAGCGGCAATCTATCTCCCCAAGTTCTGCTCATTACGCCGATCATTGATTATTTGCTAGCCAGCCTGGCATTTAATGTCGGGAATCGAAATGGAGATTTTACCACCGCAATAAAATCAATCGAAGACGCCATTGCAGAATGGGATAATGAACCATATTGGCACTTATTAGCTGCCAACATTCTCCAGGCGACAAAAATTCCGGATACGATTAACACCACCCAAAACGCCTTATCTCATCTGCTCAAAGCGGCTGAATTAGACCCTAAGAATGGGAATCTATTTCTTTCCATTGGCAATATCTTTCTCAAACAAAAGGATATCCCCCAGGCAATCAATGCTTTCGAACAAGCCTGCCAAGTGCTGCCCGATTTAGCTGATGCCTGGCTGTTATTGGCAAAATGCTATGATAGTGCAGGAAATTTGCCAGAAGCAAAACGGTGCGTTGATCAAGCGATTTCCCTCGATCCAACCCAGCCCCCCTCATTACTTTTGAGAGCGCAAATTGCAATGAAAAATAAGGATTATATCGCTGCAGAACGCCTGGCGAATACAGTGTTGCAATTCGAACCAGAGAACACAACAGCCATCCTGTTATTATCCCGCGCTCTTTCACAATTAAATAAAACCGAGGAAGGACTGGTCATTTTAGAGAAAGCCCTGTCGAATTTCTCTGATAATGCCCCGCTTCGTCTTGAACGTGTCCGTCTGCTGCAGCAATTAAATAAATTCAACCTGGCAATATCAGAGTTAAAAGATTTGACTCAACATTATCCTGATGATCCAGCAATATTATCCGTTTTTGCTGAAGTATTAGAAGAAACTGGTGAAAAATTCGAGGCGATAAAAACCGCCCAAAGGGCTTTACGGCTGGGTCATGAACGAGCACAGACTGAATCCTTTGAAGAGCATATTGGATTGCACATCCTCCTGGGAAAGCTATTCCACCAAACCGGGCAATTGGACCAAGCAATTCAACATCTGAACGAAGCTATTCAAATCAACCCAGGCAATATGGAGGCATATCTTGAATTAGCGCAAACATACAAGGAACGAAGGGAAAACGGACAAGCTTTGAATATGTTCCAAGAAGCTATGAAAACTGCTCCTGATGATCATCGTCCGTATTACCTTGCTGGATTATTACTAAAAGAAACAAAAGATTACCTTGGTGCTGAAAAAATGCTGCGTAAAGCTGCCAAACTTGCTCCAAAAGAGTTACCTATTCAACGCCAGCTTGGTGCCCTGGTGGCTTTAAACTTGGTACATAACCGCTCTGCTGCTAATACTTTATAACTCGCGAGGGAACATGACTGCATTGAATTCAAACCCAAAAACTGGGCGAAGGGTATCACGAAGAATATATTTGACCCTTATCCAAACCGCTTCCCGCACAGGGCAATACCGCTTTGCCCACCAAACTGCATTAACATGGATCACAACTTTTTTAGGTGATCTACCGGTAACGTATTTATTGGGAGAGGCACTATATAAAGATAAACGTCCCGATTTGGCAAAACCAATTTTGGAACGGTTATGCCAATCCGATCCAGAATTTCGTGCTGCCATTGAATTGCTTATAGAAGTGGAAGCTTCAATTGATAAATCTCCCTCGGTTATCAATTCTGCGACTAAATCGGAACAAAAAGGGCTTCCCACAAATAAAATTAACAACCTCAACCAATGGGCGTTGGCGTTAGGCAGCCGTTCCGATAGGGTTTCCAAAGGAATCGAAGAAGCACAGGCGTGGGGTGAAAGGTTATACCAGGTAAGAAAAAGCATACCCGATAATAATTCTCCTGTCGATATCGATGCCCTAATTAAAGCCGAATTGGATGTGCATCAGGTTTTGGCAATCAATCCTGAAACACCATTAGCCGCTGTAACACACCTGGAAATTTTACGCGCAAAAGTCAATGAAGGCATCGCACCCATCGAAGCCTTAAGAAGTTTAAGTGAATACTACCTTACCCGCTTCCCGAATTGTCTGCAATGCAAGTTATTACTGGCAGATGCTTTAATATATGGCGGTGATGCAGAAAAAGCAGTGGCGTTGCTTCATCAAGTGGCAGCAAAAGATGTTACCGGGCAAGTAATCCGCCGGTTATTAGGCGATGAACATCCATATCGGTCGCTGTGGCAAACCGATCTTGAAGCTGTGCTGGATATTCCCATCCCGGCAGCAGTTGCCTCGGTATTAGGTTGGAATCAATTACCCGAAGGAGAACCTGGCGAATCCTGCCAAACTACTGTTGAATCTATCCCTGAACAAAACACTGCAGTGTTTTTTGACGCATTTGAGGCTGTAGAAATATCGCCGCAGCATGAAAAGAATATCGATATTAAATTGAGCGTTGAGGAAATCGAGACTATTCCTTCACCATTGGAACAATCTAAAACAGTTCCTTCTATTGAAGAACCTGAAGCCCCGAAAATAACATCTCAACTTGATTCAGCTTCATCACCTTCTCAGCAAAAAGAAGCTGAAAATCATAATGATGATATTGATCATGATGAACTATCCGAGGTGTCTGAAACTCTGAAATCAGTGAAAGATGAATTCGAAAAAATCAGCACACGCTTGAAACAACCTGCTTTAACCCGAGTGGATGGCAGATACCCGGTATATGTAATACTCTCCGTAAAAGAGAATCTGTTGGAGCAATATGGCGAGGAAGGTGCTAACCAAATCGAAACAGCGATGTTGGAATTAGCAAAAGCTGTAGAAACAACGAAAAAGTGGAAAGGTTTGGTTTTTTACGCTGATCTAGGTCTTTGCCTTCCGGATCAATTTTCTACCCTGAGGTTTCCTCATGCTAAATCGTCTGATCCCTGGGCATTGAAACTGGCGTTGGTAGATTTAGATTCTGCGCTCAAGAAATTTGGGATGATGATCGGCGCAGTATTGATTGTGGGGGGGAGCGATATTGTTCCATTCCATCATTTACCCAATCCAACCGAGGATAATGATGAAGATGTTCCTTCAGATAATCCATATGGCACACGTGATAACAATTATTTCATTCCTGAATGGCAGGTTGGCAGATTACCTGGAGGCGGTGGAGATAACCAAAGCAAATGCCGCTTTATTATCCAATCGTTAAAAATATATGCCGAGAGGCATGCCAATTCTGCCAAGGAAACAGCTGCTCAACCGATATTATCCCGTTGGCTTAAATCGTTCGCCAACTTAGTATTTGGCGGCGTTCCAGTATGGTTGAATCCGCAGTTTAAACCTCAGGCATTTGGGTATACCGCAGCAGCTTGGAAGAAAGCTTCTTTTCAGGTATTTAAAACAATCGGTTCAAATAAAAAGATGGTGGCTATTTCTCCCCCCATGGAATCACAGCCGTACCAAAACATTTCAGAAGTGGCTGGCACAAATGGGAAAAAGCCTAAACTTTCAATCCACAGCAAATTTGCCAACCAAATTCAGCAAAAAACCCGTAAAAAAATATTAATACCTGAAGCTGCCTTTGGATATTACAACCTGCACGGCGTTTCTGACGCGACGAATTGGTATGGACAGGGAGAAAATTCTCCCAAAGGTCCAGTCAACACACAAGATAATCAAAATTATCCGGTTGCCTTACGGCCTCAAGATATTTGCTCGAATGGCAAAGCTTTGCACCAGGTGGTATTCAGTGAAGCCTGTTATGGCGCCAACCATTTACACCGTTCAGAAGCCGATTCGATTTCTTATCGATTTCTATTAGCCGGTTGTCAGGCATTTGTTGGATCTACCTGTACATCATATGGTTCGATCGATAATTCCCTGGAAGCAGCCGACTTGCTTGCACATGGATTTTGGTGTGGAATTCAACGCGGTTTTTCCGCCGGAGAGGCACTGCGCCGCTCAAAAATGGCGATGGCGCGGGAAATTCACCTACGGCAGGGCTATTTGGGAGGTGAAGATCAAAAGACACTGATTTCATTTGTTCTTTACGGCGATCCTCTCGCTCAGCCTGTGAAATCCACGCAATTCCCCAAATCGATGAGCAGGTCAATCAAACCTCCCCAGCCTATAAAAACAGCCTGCGAGCATGGTGAAGATTGTGGTGAAGCAATCATCGTTTCAGCAGAAACTTTTCGGTACGTCAGGAATCTTGTGGCGCAATATCTTCCAGGAATGCGAGATGCCAGTCTTAAGATCAGGAAGGAAAAGACTGTATGTTCAACAGCGTGTAAACGTTGTCAAAATACGCAAACCAGCACAATAGGCGCGAAGGCTATGGGATCGTCACAGAATGATAATCAATCTGCCTCTCAACCCGCTCTTAATCGTCAGGTAGTCATTTTAAGTAAACAAATTTCTAGCAGCGATCATATTCACAAACAGATTGCCCGATTAACCCTGGATGAAAATGGAAAGATGGTCAAGCTGGTTGTATCAAGATAAGGCTGCAGAAAGCAAAAATATTATTATTAATAAATGGGGTTAGTACCAATCGCGAGATAAAAAATTTATCAATAAAAAATTTCGTGGTATGATACCCGCTTGTGAGACGACAAGGATTACTATCTCCTCTCCGGTGGGTATCTGCATTTTTCTTACTGGCAGCTGTCGTTTTGTTAGCCTTTCAGTTGGTGGTATACAGCCGGATTAGATCAACTTTCACAAGCGGGTTAATGATTGGCGGCGTCCCGGTAGGCGGCTTAGACCGTCAGCAAGCAGCACAACGGATCATCGAAGCGTACGCGCTTCCGGTCGAATTGAAGTATGGGGACGCTGTTATTCACTTGAACCCATCTGTGGTAGATTTTCAACTGGATACAGAAAGCATGTTAACGGCTGGGGACATGGAGCGAACCCAGCAATTGTTCTGGCAAGGATTTTGGGATTACCTTTGGAATCGGTCTTCAACTCCCGCTGAAATTCCACTACGTTCTTCTTATTCGGAAGCCCGGCTGCGCGCGTTTCTAGAAGATGAAATTGCTAAAAGGTACGATAAACCTCCCGAAAGTGCTATTCCTATCGTTGGAACGGTGAATTTCCAATCGGGGAAAGCCGGCACAACCCTGGATATTGATGGGTCTATTCTATTGATCGAAAATGCACTGCGCTCGTTAACCAACCGCACCGTGTCATTACCTTTGAGACAAACGGAACCAAACCGCCCTGCATTCCAAAACTTGCAAGTACTATTAAAACAGACCATCGATCTGGCAAAATTTGAGGGGTTAGCCGGTATTTATTTGCTTGATTTACAAAATAGCCAGGAAATCCATTTTGCTTATCAACAAGGAAAAGATATTTCAGTTCAACCAGATATTGCATTTACTGCCTCGAGCATAATGAAAATCCCTATTATGGTATCGGTCTTTCGCCGCTTGGGTGACAACCCCGATGAAGAAACAATGAAGCTCATGGCAGATATGATCGATAAATCTGGCAATGAAGCTGCTGATTGGTTAATGGATCGGGTAATTGCAGATAATCGTAGCCCTTTAAGAATTGGCGAGGATATGAAAATTTTAGGGTTGGAAAACACGTTTTTAGCTGGTTATTTTTACGAGGGTGCACCTTTATTAGCCGTTGTCGAAACGCCCGCCAATCAGAGAACTGATGTTAATACCGACCCTGATCCATATAGCCAGACCACCCCTACCGATATCGGGATGCTGTTGGAGGATATATACCAATGTGCTGATACGGGTGGAGGGGCATTAATGGCAGCTTTTCCAGGGGAAATCACTCAGGCAGAATGCCAGCAAATGATCGATTATTTGGCGAATAATAAAATTGGTGTGCTGATTGAAGCTGGCGTCCCCGATGGGACCAAGGTAGCGCATAAACATGGCTGGGTTTCTACCAATGGCATCATCAACACCATTGGCGATGCTGGGATAGTTTACACACCGGGTGGAAACTACGTGCTGGTGATCTTTTTACACCACCCCGAGCAATTGGTATGGGAACCGGCGTCGAAATTGTTAGCCGAATTATCTCGGGCGGTGTATAACTATTTTAATCTACCAGAGTAAAAATAGTTCTCTTGCACATCATGAGAGGTAGAGTATAATTCAGCATGTCGCCCCCGTAGCTCAATGGACAGAGCGCCTGACTTCGGATCAGACGGTTGCGCGTTCGAATCGCGCCGGGGGCGCCTAGATCACCGAGGATAATTATGAATTATTGGGTGGGAAATATCTTCCTCTCTGAAAGCATCAACACCTACACCTACGACCTTGCCAACCGCCTGACCGCCTTCGATGACGGAGAAAATGTTTATTACTACGCCTACAACGGTCTGGGCGACCGCTTGCAGCAGACTGTAAATTACACAACCACCACCTACGCCGTGGACATAGCCGGCGGCTTGACCCAGGTGCTCTCGGATGGCACTAACACCTACCTTTACGGAGTAGACCGCATTTCCCAACAGCACGGCAGCCTGACCGAATACTACCTGGCAGATGCTCTCGGCTCGGTGCGCCAGTTGACCAATTTCACCGGCGAGGTGGTGCTGGCGCGGGCTTACGACCCTTACGGCAACCTGGTGGAAAACAATGCCTACGATGGTGTTACCACGGTATATGGTTACGCCGGCGAATACACCGACACCAGCGGCATGGTGTATCTAAGAGCCAGGTATTACAGCCCGGTGCAGGGCAGGTTTGTAAGCCGGGATGTGTGGGAAGGGGATTATAATAACCCATTATCGTTGAATAAATGGGGATATGTGGAGGGGAATCCGATTAATTATACAGATCCATCAGGATTGTGGAGGTGGAGGATGTCCTCCGATCCAATTTATCATACCTGAGTTTCTCAAATTAGTGTCCTGGAATCAAGTTTTTTCAGAACAGATATCACTGAATTCGAGATATCCGGTTCTGCAAACAACTCATTTCCATTAATAGTGACAACAGCAGAACGAACAGGCCGCAGAAGTTTTACGAACT
>JAAZNS010000264.1 GCA_012798185.1 Chloroflexota bacterium
AAAAGTTTCATCAGCAGTGTGATAAATACTAGCATCGCTACTATCAGGTAAAAGCATCTCACTTACGCCGCTAGTAAAAATGGAGTATGTATCATCATTTGGGTAATAATCTGTTCCAAACATATTGCGTTCGATATAACCGGTATCTAAAGACCAGCCCATCCCCACCCAGGAAGCCTGGGTTTGTTTGAGCGCCGAATCGACCACCTGGCTGTTATAAGAAAGGGTTAATTCCGGTTGTAATCCCCCAGGCCCGGGCGGCGTCCACAGATCCATTGAATAGGTTCCAGCGCCAGTTTGTTGAGCCATCTGGAATCCTTCAATGATGGGCAATCTCGCCGATTGCCATGTTTGTATTTCATAATCGAAAACGGTTAAATGGTCGCTAATTGTAATGATCTGGTTTTGCTCAGTGT
This sequence comes from Chloroflexota bacterium, assembly GCA_012798185.1. Taxonomy (GTDB): domain Bacteria; phylum Chloroflexota; class Anaerolineae; order Anaerolineales; family UBA4823; genus JAAZNS01. The sequence continues at coordinate 417 of JAAZNS010000264.1, forward strand.
TTACATAAGAAGGCAATTTATGCCAATTTTGGGCATCGGAGTTGTAATAATAAAGCGATAATCCACTTTCATCACCCCATAACGATTCTGGATCGTAACTTACCGTAATTGTAATTGGCTGAGTTAATTTTGTAATCGCTTGTTTACTGTTCTGCCCTTGGGCAATAATTTCAATGGGATTACCACTCAAGCTGAAAGGCGGCATATCCTCCTCACTGGGAGTGCGTACCCACACTGCCAGTTTCTCGGTTTGAGTGGGGAATGTAACGGTCACAGCGCCATTAAAACCCACTACTTTTCCTCCGCCAAGAGGAAGCACCGCTGGGGTTTTGTTACTGCTTGTGAACACATCTGAAACGGTAATATTATGAGTTGCTGTAATTGTGGAGGCCGGTGTGATCGTTACCGTGGGTGTTATGGTTACAGTGGATGTCAGTGTAACCTTAGGAGTAAGGGGTACTTTAGTAATGGTTAATGTGGCGGTAGGTATAGGAAAATCTTCCGTTGGTGAGATCGTAGGCGTTTCGGTGGGTAGCTCAAGCGTCGGGCTAATCGCTAGGGTTGGTGTAACCGTTTCTGTCATTGTGATGGTTAAAGTGGGAGAAATCGTCTCTCCCACTTCAAGCGTTGCAGTAGGTATGATATTATCACCACCCGGTTCGAATGGCTGGGGTGTTTCTTCATCAACCTGTGCGTGGGAAGCTGCCCGTGCTGGTTTAGTGAAGGTCAACCCGTTTGGCAGCAGCATCGCGGTAATAACCAAAAAATGCATCCATCTTACTGCAAATTCCTGCAGTTTGACCAAAGCAATGCGATTTTTCATTATAAACCTCCCCAATTCTCAAGCAACGTGCACCTAGTTATTTGTCCAATGCTGAATAAACAAAACCCCCAAGATCAACACCCGCCAATATGAATATTTTATCAATTATCGATCTTGGATATACTGATTGAAGCTTTTATATATTATCACAAATTAATGGTAAACACAATATTTTCGCAATATATATTTTTATTTTAATAATTATTCTTCCTGATCATAAAGATAATTGAACTCATTATTTTCAACCATTTCACACCATCTCCCTGGATTTTGGTTTACAATTGTATATATCAACCCTCCCCCAAAAACAGAATCGAGCCTGCCATGAGTGATCAGCGCTATTCTGAAAAAGAAGAAGAAAAGCAAGAAAAAGAAGTTGAAAAGACGGAAGAAAAATCTGCCGAAGAAAAAAACTGGGATGAAAAATGGCGCCGCGACCCGGTAAATGCTGCTGCTTGGGCTGCCATTTTTATCTGGGCTGGCCTGGTTTTTCTTATCGATAACCTGGGAATTCTCCAACGCATCCTGGTTCAATTCGGTGGAACAACCATCTCCAAAGCAGTCAGCCCCTGGGGATTGGTGCTGGTAGGCGCTGGTGTAATTATCATCATTGCTGCTGTTGTCCGGTTAGTTATCCCAGAACACCGCCGGCCGGTCTTTGGCAGCTTTCTGCTGGGCATCCTCCTCATCGGCGTTGGGCTGGGCGAACTGTTCACCTGGAATATCATCTGGCCGCTTCTCCTCATTGCTTTGGGAGTTTCCATCCTTGCCAGGGGTTTTATCAAAAGGAACTGACAACCGTCAGCTATCAGCTAAGATAAATAATATAGAAAACTTTTCCCGGATTCTATTTTTATTCCCAGTATCCTAATAAAAATACATTTTTCACTTCCATGCAAAATTCACTTAACCGTTATCGAGCAAGCGGCAACGGAAAAATGGATTTTACAGCTGATTTAAATTGAATGTATTGATCTCGTCCCAGGCATATCGCAGCGGCGTTAGCCAGTTATCTCTCCCGATGCAGCGGAAGTAAGGCGGCTCGAATGCCAAGATCAAATCACCAATGCGGTAGCGCGGCAGCATTGGCGTTGAGACCACCAGGCTGCCAATCTCTCCCGGCTGCATTTCGTGAAGCATCTTTATCCCGGTGCGGGTCATCACCTCGAAGAAGAACAGGTCGTAATTGGGCGACCAGGCGCGTTTATCATCCAGCTGCTGACCAAACATCCCTTCCGTTGTTCCATAGATCTCGCGGATAACCACCCTGCCATACAAGGCATTCAAAGCCGGCTGATACTTAGTGTTGATTCCTGGCACACTGCCCAGGGTCATGATCTGCGTTTTCCACAAATCCTTGGGATATTGCCCATAATGTTTTCGAACGAATTTTGCGAAGCGCAGCGCAGTCGGGCAAACCCCTCCTACCAGGGTTACATTTTGATCTTTACATAATCGGTAAGCCAGCTCGAAGCGCTTATCCCAATCCCGCTTGCCCGTCCCCCCGCCCAGCGCATCGATCTCATCCTGAGATGGGAGCGAACGGATGGGTGTGAACGCAGAGACGTATTTAGTATAAATTCCGCTGCTATAACCATATTCCAATTCCCGCTCGCCCACTTTCACCTTGCCTACCACCGCCGGAAAATTAAGATTCAGGTTCACCCCGGTAAATAAATCGAATCTACCGCTGCCCGCTACATAATTCATCATCGCCCGCCCGGCGCTTATTCGCTGCCTCAGATCAGTGGCTGTCATTGGAATGAATTTGGATTCTCCCTTGGTACTGCCGCGTGTGATCGCCCATCCCACTGGCTCTTCGCATAACAATAAATTTATATCACCTGCCATCACCCGCTGGATGAGCGGTTTATAGATCTCGTAGGTTGCAATCGGGAACGCCCGCCGGTAATCTTCGATTGTCTCCACCTGGGCAGCGCCATGCTGGGCGCCATAATCTGTCTTAGCGTAATCTTGCAGAAATCGGTGTAATACAGTTTCTTGCGCTGCCTGGGGAGCAGCTAAAGCTTCTTGCCAGGGCTGTAATTGAGATTTGAGTAATTGTGCACCCGATTCAGGGTCAATGTTCATCATGGATATCAGGGCTCGGAAACTGGCCGCCACACTGGATCGAAATCGATCCGGCTGTAATCGGTCAGCCGGGTACGGATTGCCCCGCTAACTGTTAATATATAAATATCGTGATTTTTTCCATCTGGCCAGCTTTCGAATGCCAGCCAAAGCCCGTCAGGTGAATAGTTCGCTTCCCTCACCGGCACTGGTCCCAATTCGAAAATAAACTCGTTGGTAATACCCACACCATAAGTGGCTGCTACCATCTTAGAGATACCTTCCCGCGTATCTTTTTGGATGAATAAAATCACCTTATCATCTGGCGACCATACCGGATGAGAGTTGATTTTGCCTCCGCTGTTCGTGAATGCCCTCTGATTTTTCCCATCTCCATCCATAATCCAAATATTCGTCGGTCCTTCGATGAGGTTAACATAGGCAATTTTGCTTCCATCGGTAGACCAGGCAGGTTCTGAATCGCGCGAATAAGGCAAAGAAAGCAACTCGACGCTGCTATCTTCCAGCTTTAATTTATAAATCCTCGGTCGCCCGGTGATTCGCAAAGACGTAAAAGCAATAAATTTCCCGTCCGGAGACCAATCAGGATCATAATCGCCGCCCGGAATTGTAGAAAGAGGCAACAAACCACTCCCATCATAATTAATGACGAACAAACCCGAACCGCGGTATGTTTCTTGATTGCCGCTGCATGGCGATATAAAGATCAGCTGCATGCCGTCCGGAGACCAATCCGGTTGACAGGCACCTTCGGGCATATCCGTTACCTGGCGTAAATTCTTGCCTTCTGAATCCATCACCCATATCTGAAATGTTCCCGACCGGTCAGAAACAAAAGCGATTTCACCCGTTCCACCTCCAACCTTGGTAGCGGCAGGAGCTGCCAATTTTGTGGCAGTTATCGAAGGAACAACCTTTGAGGGAACAGCGGTAAATTGTTTTGTAGATAATGAGTAAGTGGATGTAGGTATGAAATTTCCTCCCGCACCTTTCGTGGAGGCTGTAGTTGCAGCTGTCGATACTTGCTGTGTGGAAGTCGCAGGTAAAATCCCCGGAAATACTAAACCGAACCCTTGATTAATGACAGTTGGATCGAAAACATTGATGAGAAATATGGCAAAGATCAAGAACACCA
>JAAZNS010000265.1 GCA_012798185.1 Chloroflexota bacterium
ATATCGCAGACAATGGTTTTGCAAATACGTATTACGTATTGCCCCACTTCTTCTGTCTCGATGAATGAGTAGAACGAAGCCGTACCATATACTTCTGCTGCCGACAGATCAAGTTCTTTTGCTATATTGACCATTACTTCATCATCAACATAGCGCCTGATGTCGATCACCTCCTGTAAGATGGGCATGAGCGATTCGCGCTTGCGCCCATACTTGTCGGCCAGTTCCCTGATAAACATTTCAGTGTTCGCCATTTATCCTCCAAATTTTAAGGTTGTTTAGTAAAAATTTGATTAACAATGATCTGGATTAAGCATTGTTAGTACGCTAACAATGTTAAGCAAAAATAAAATGAACTCAATTCCTGCAAATCTCTCGCTGAATGAAACGGAAATGGGATAAGTAATTTTAAGGTAGTCTAAATTGCGATAATTTAAATCATATTTAACATACAATAATTTACGCAATACTTCAGAAGGTTTTTAAATTATAAAAAAATTTGGTCTTTAAAATTCTTTTGTTAATTATTTCACATTGTTAAAAAAATAACAATAAATTTGCAAAAAAAAATCCCACCTCCTATCTTCATAAAAATCATTTACATTAGTCGGAGAAAAAATATCAACCATGACACTTCAACACATTGCTCAACTCCTTAATGCCCGCGTAGTAGCAAGGCCAGATAAACTCTACCGTGAGGTTACCTATGCCTTCGCCTCTGACTTGATGAGCGACGTTCTAACGGTAGAAAGCAGAAAAATTATTCTGATTACTGGATTAGCCAATATACAAGCTGTCAGGACTGCCGAAATGAGTGATGTGAGCTGTATTATCTTGGTGCGCAATAAAAAAGCCACATCTGAAATGATCCGTCTAGCCGAAGAATCGGCCATTGTTATCATGGAATTTGAGGGCTCTATGTTCAAGGCCTCCGGAATTTTGTACAATGCAGGCATTCAACCCATTTATTAAATCATGCCATGAAACTCAGGTTTCACGTAGAGGGAGGCGACTTTAGTAATGCCGGTGCTGCGAGCAGCGAGGTAAAAAAACTGCTCAAACAAATCAACGTGCCTTCAGAAATTGTTAAGCGTATTGTGGTAGCACTTTATGAAGCTGAGGTTAATATTGTTGCGCATGCCTACGAGGGAGATATTGAGGTAGACATCCAGGCCGACCGGATTGATGCTCTGTTAAGCGATCGCGGACCAGGCATTGCCGATATAGAGCTTGCCATGCAAGAAGGATACTCCACCGCTTCTCCGAAGGTGAGGGAGATGGGATTTGGAGCAGGTATGGGTTTACCCAATATTCGAAAAAATACCGATGTACTGAATATAGAAAGCACACCGGGAAAGGGTACCAATGTAAGTTTTACCGTATTTTTCCAAACTAAATCTTAGTGGGCATGGAGACTAAATTTTTTCATCATGCGCTTCGGGTCCTTGAAAATCAATGCATAGGATGCACCCATTGCATGAAGGTCTGCCCAACGGGCGCTATCAGGGTGATTGAGGGTCTGGCCCGTATCAACGACAATCGCTTTGTTGACTGTGGTATGTGTTTACGCAGCTGCCCGGTAAAAGCCATTATTGTAGAACAAGACGACTTTTCACGAATTTTTAAATACAAACACCGTGTAGCTCTCATTCCTGCTGTTCTCATCGGACAATTTCCCGAGGAAGTACCAACACCTCTCATAACCAGCATCTTATTTGAATTAGGATTCAACAAGGTGGTTGAAGTTGAAACGGGAGTCAGTCTGCTCAAAGAAGCCATGGAGAAATACCTGGCCGATGATACCCATCCCCGCCCGCTTATTTCTTCCTTTTGCCCTGCCATAGTTAGATTAATACAGGTAAGGTTCCCGGCACTGGTGGATAACATCATGCTACTCAAACCACCTCTCGATATTACGGCGTTGGCAATAAGGGAAGAATTGCACAAAACCGGAGCCACCGATGATGAGATTGGCATTTTTTATGTCACACCTTGCGCTGCTAAAATTGCAGCCATCAAGAGTCCTGTGGGCGAAAAAGAATCGCCCGTAACAGGGGTTATCAACATGGACACCATGTACAACAAAATTTACCGTGTAATTAAAGCAGGTAAAGAAGACCATTGCGTTGTACCGGAAAATGAACCTTTGGAAAAATTTGCCATTCGCTGGACACTTACCCACGGAGAAGCCAACAATTTTGAAGGCCGCTGTTTGGCAATTGATGAAATTCACAATGTCATCGATTTTTTAGAAAAAATTGAAAACGAAGACATTACCAATATTGATTTTCTTGAGCTTAGAGCTTGCGACCAGAGCTGCGCCGGGGGTGTATTGGTACAGGGCAATCGTTTTCTGGTAAGGGAAAGGCTGAGGAAACGCGCCAGGAAAGAATCACGCAAAAACAACAGTGGTTTTTCGCCATTAATAACCGCAAATGAAAGTTTCTTAAGA
>JAAZNS010000266.1 GCA_012798185.1 Chloroflexota bacterium
ATCTGCCTTTCCTTTATTTTTCCCTTGTTGTTTATTGACTGTTGATCACTCGGTATCATCAGGCGGTTATTATTGTCAGGTTAGCGGTCGAAATCCTTTATCAAGGGATGAACTGACCAAACTCGAATCGGTTATGCGCGATTTTGTAAAAAGAGATATCCCCTTTAAACGTACGGAAGTTCCCTTGGATAAAGCGATTGAATATTTCAAGAAAGAAAAAGCAGATGACAAAGTACGCTTGCTGCGGCACAGACAAAAAGATTATCTGACCATCTATCAATTGGAAAATTTACATGATTACCATCATGGATATATGGTCCCATAGACGGGATACATCAAATGGTTTGCGCTTGACCCTGCAGGGGAAGGTTTTACATTACGATTTCCTCACAAGAATGCACCCACAAAACTGTTACCGTTGCCAGATTACCCTAAATTATTAGCAACATTCCGGCAATATGGCGATTGGTTGGATAAACTAGGAATTTCAAACGTTGGCGCTTTGAATGATGCAATTATTGCAGACCGCGCCCAAGAAGTTGTGCTAGTATCGGAAGCACTACACGAACAGCGGATTGCTGAAATTGCCGCTTATATCGCTGCTCTAAGCAGGCATCTGCGCATCATCCTAATTTCTGGACCATCCTCATCCGGTAAAACAACTTTTTCAAAACGTTTATCAATTCAATTATTGGCACTTGGCGTTTCACCATTTCCATTAGAAATGGATAATTATTTTGTTGATCGTGATCTTACCCCTAAAGATGAAGATGGTTCATATGATTTTGAATCATTTGATGCATTAAATCGCGAGCGTCTATCGAATGATTTATTACAATTAATCGCTGGTAAGAAAATCTTGATGCCCCGTTATAATTTCCGTACGGGAAAAAGTGAAGACGGAGATGAGATTCAATTAAAACCCGGGCAGATGATCATCATCGAAGGAATTCACGGCTTAAACCCTGCGATTATTCAGGGCATTCCTGCTGAACAAACTTTTCGTATTTATGTTTCTGCTCTTACGCAGCTCAACTTGGACAGACACAACCGTGTATCAACCACCGATACACGCCTCATCCGCAGGATTGTTCGTGATGCCAGGGAGAGAGGTTATACAGCGCAAATGACTATCCAGCGCTGGGAATCGGTTCGCAGGGGTGAAAAACGCAATATATTCCCATTTCAAGAAAATGCTGATGTTATGTTCAATTCAGCTTTGGTCTATGAGGTATCTGCTTTAAAACCATTAGTCGAGCCTTTATTAAGACAGGTACCATTTGGAACCCCCGAATATGTAGAAGCGAAACGATTACTGTCGTTTCTCGAATGGTTTTTACCCTTAAATCCTAACTTAGTGCCAGATAATTCGATTTTGCGAGAATTTGTTGGCACATCAAGTTTAAGCAAATTCAAACTCTGGCATACATCAGCTGAATAATGACTACGCGTAATTATCCTGTAATCATTGTTTTTGGTTTTTTCGCGTTGTCGCTTGTTTTAATACTTCTTTTAAGATCATCTACAATCAGTTTGGCTTCAATAAAAATACCTGAACAAGACTATTTTGTCGTTCGGGTTTATTATAAAAATCAAGAAATTCTAAATCAAATTGCTACCCAAATCGAACCCTGGCAGGTGGATAAAAACCAGGGCTATCTGATCATAGGCGTCGATAAGACCAATTATGAATGGCTGGAACAGATGGGGTTGACCATAGAAATCGAGCAGCAGTTAACAGATAAAGTCAATTCCTTAAGTGCAATTTCACTAGACCAAATATCAAGTATTCCTGGTTTTGCTTGTTACAAAACCGTAGAAGAAACTTATGCATATGCACAAACCCTGGCAAATACATACCCTGAACTTGCCGAATGGATCGATATCGGCGATTCGTGGGTTAAAACTCAATATGGCAATTTGGGTTATGACCTGTATATTCTTCGTATCACCAATAAAAATGTCGATTTGCCAAAACCAAAACTATTCATTATGTCAGGTTTACATGCCAGAGAATTTGCACCTATTGAAATTAACACCTACTTTGCTAATTATCTCCTGGAAAATTATGGAAAGATTGCTGATATTACCTGGCTGCTCGATTATCACGAAATCCACTTGCTTTTGCAGGCAAATCCAGATGGACGTAAACAGGTAGAACCAAACCCAAATATCATGTGGCGGAAAAATACGAACGAAAATTATTGCAGCTCAACATCAACTAACAGAGGCGCAGATTTAAACCGGAATTTTAATTTCAAATGGCATTACTGTTTTAATGACAACTGTTCCAGCTCTAATCAATGTAATGAGACCTACCGGGGTCCTTCAGCAGCATCCGAACCTGAAACGCAAGCTATCCAGAATTACCTGCGCTCTCAATTTCCCGATCAGAGAGGGCCATTGGATACTGATGCTGCACCAATCACTGCTACAGGTGTTTTCATCGACTTGCATAGTTATGGCAACCTGGTGCTGTGGCCGTGGGGTTTCACTAATCTTCCAACACCCAATAGCAGCGCATTGCAAACCCTGGGAAGGAAATTTAGTTTTTTCAACCAATATGAACCTGGTCAAGCTGGCGATCTACTGTATCTCACCGATGGTGACAGCGATGGATTTGCTTATGGGGATCTAGGCTTGGCTGGATATACATTTGAAATCGGCACAAATAATGACTGGTTCTTCGCGCCCTGCTCCAGCTTTATTAACAATTTCATACCAGATAATATCCCTGCCCTGCTATACGCAGCAAAAGTTGCCCGGTTCCCGTATCAGCTTCCATCCGGTCCCGATACAGTAACTATTTCCATTTCCCCTTCTTTTTATAAAAAAGGGGAAGCCATTACCGTATTGGCAAATATCAACGATAAACGCTATTATGGTAACCAGGAACCTAAACAAAATATCGCTGCTGCAGAATTGTATATCGATACACCGCCATGGATTACCACGACAATTCCAATATCGTATACCATGAATGCAGAAGACGGGTCATTTGATGAGTATATTGAAACAGCAACCGTGTCTCTTGAGACAGATACTCTATCCCAGGGTCGTCATATGATTTATATTCGCGGAAAAGATGCCAACGGCAATTGGGGACCTGTCACTGCGCTTTTCCTATACCTTTATAATCACCAGCGTTATTTTCCTTTAATAATTTCCCAATAAATAAATATAAAAAAATGCCACCTAGATTGAAAGTTTTCGGTGGCATTATTTTATGGTTTGATATTTTTATTGAATCATGCAGGTGTTGCCGCCCTGATTTTCTCTGTCAGCACTTTACCTAATCGGGAAATGCCTTCATTAATTACTTCTGGTTTTGAATACGAGAAATTCAATCTCATTGTATTGTGCCCACCCCCTCGCGGGTAGAACGGCTCTCCTGGAACGAATGCTACTTTTTGTTCTAAAGCATCTTTCAATACTTCTTTCGAATCTAAATATTCAGGCATTGTACCCCATAAGAATAATCCTCCCGCGGGCTGTGTCCAATCTACTCCGGGCGGAAAATATCGGTCCATCGCCGCTAACATAACATCACGCCGCTCTTTGTAAACTTTACGGATCAGTTTGATATGTTGATCGAGAAAACCATCTTTAGATATTTGATAAGCTACCAGTTGGTTGAAAGTGGCGGTGTGTAAATCGGAGCCTTGTTTTGCCTGGACGAATTTACGAATCACTTCAGGAGGTGCAATGACCCATGCCAGCCGTAATCCAGGTGATAGAATTTTCGAGAATGTACTCAAATAAATGACATTTCCGTGATACGAAGGATGGCTGTTTGCGCGATATTGGTCATCTAGAACAACAACAGGAGGGATATGCTCACCCTCAAATCGCAGTTGTCCATATGGATCGTCTTCAATAATTGGAACCCCGTAACGATCAGCCAGCTCCACCAATTTCAATCGCCGCTCCAATGATAAAGTCACACCGGTAGGATTTTGGAAATTAGGTAATACATAGATGAATTTTGGGCCAGTCCGCAATGCTTCTTCTAATGCATCGGTTATCATGCCGTCTTTATCTGCCGGGACAGTAACATATTCTGCACCGTAAGCATTCCATGCCTGCAATGCACCCAGGTAGGTTGGCGACTCGACTAAAATTCGATCCCCCCGATTAATAAAAATTCTTCCTAATAAATCAAGTCCTTGTTGAGATCCAGACGTAATGAGAATATTATCTGCTGCTACTTTAATCCCATACCGGTCAGAATGGCGCACAATCCATTCCCTTAATGGCAGGTACCCTTCTGTTGTACCATATTGTAATGCCAAGGCACCATGATCGCGAATTACAATTTGACAAGCTTCTGAAAATTCG
>JAAZNS010000267.1 GCA_012798185.1 Chloroflexota bacterium
CCAGCATGTATGATGGTTTACGGACCAGGCAACTACCGCTTTATGGACTTTGTCAAAGTCGGCTCGCTGCTTTCGCTGATAATCTTTGGCATCGCGATGCTCATGGTGCCAGTGCTCTGGCCATTGTATTTATAAAAGAAAACGCAGCCCAACTAATAAATTTCCTCGGCTTTTGTTACCTCAACGCTCATCCCAAAAGTTTTCATTGTGAGCGCAAGATCACCAGCAGTAGAAGCATTTGTATATATTAAGCCAATGTTGGTTTTCCCAGCTCCAACCGCTTTGAATCGCAAAAAGGTCATACCACCAGCTGAATTCTCGCTAGTATCCTTTACATACTCAGGGTCACCTTGCTGGGTTAATATCTTTGTATCCAAATCTTCCACTTGCCACTCATAACCTTCAATGGGAATCGTTGGGATTTGAATTTCCAGGATATCTCCAACCTTCAGGCTAGCTGAATTTCCTTTTATGGCTGGAGTAACGATAACTGTGGTGTTTTTCTCGCCTTCTTCCGAAGTCGAACAAGCAGCAAATAGTAGTGTTAGCAGAATAAAGATGATGAGACTAGAAAATTTGGCTTTCAATCATCTACCTCTTGATCTATTGATTAATTTTCTAAATTTTATCACCTTAGTAGTATAATGCACCTCGTTTCTTGGAGGTGTTAGATTTCCAAGGGCTTGTCCGGCATCAAAAGTAATAAAAAATGAATATTAAAAAGGAGAGTTATGCATCAACGATTAGTCCGACAATTTTTACTTTTACCTATTCTTACGGCATTTTTGGTATTATCGATAACTGGCAGCGCTTTTGCCAATCCTCTACCGCAAGAGATTATTCCAAACGGAGACAATCCTCAAATCGAGATTATTAATCCGTACTATTCTATTGAATACCTAACAACCGCGGATGGTATTCCGCTCTCACGAGAAATCATCAACGGACCATCAAAACCAATTCCAGAATATCAAGCTGAACGTGAGGCTTCAATGACCACGATTGAGCCGGAAGGAATTATTGCCAATTTCCCTTCTTTTGACTGGGTGTTTGGCTGTTCTGCGGTTTCTGGGGCGATGATCGCAGCGTATTACGACCGTGGACTTTATCCTAACTTGTATACTGGCCCAACGAATGGCGGCGTCATGCCATTAACCGATACATCCTGGCTAACCTGGTCAGATGGAGTTGAAACCTATCCAAACAACCCATTAATCGCTTCACATAATGGTTTAGACGGGAGAATTTCTAAAGGATCCATTGACGATTATTGGATTGAATATAATAGTTCATCACAAGACCCCTATATTTCAGGAGGATGGACGCAACACAGTTGGGGAACCGCTATTGGGGATTACATGAAAACCAGCCAATCTGCTTATGGCAATTCAGATGGTTCGACTTCTTTTTATAATTGGACCAGCTCACCAGATAAACTTACTTGTGAACAAATGGTAACAAATGACATTTCCCAGGATGACGGTACGTATGGTCGTAAGCAATTTTATGAAGCCAGGGGATACACAGTTACCGACTGCTATAATCAGAAAACAGACAACAATGGGGGTGGGTTTACCCTGAATAATTTCAAAGCCGAAATCGACGCGGGGCACCCCGTGCTGCTGAACCTAGCCGGGCATTCCATTGTGGGCTACGGCTACAACGGCTCG
>JAAZNS010000268.1 GCA_012798185.1 Chloroflexota bacterium
CCTTATGCCAATGCCCATTTACTTGGCGCATAAATTGGCACGAAAACTCAGCACAGTTAGAAAAAGCGGAGAGCTGCCCTGGCTGCGCCCCGACGGGAAGACCCAGGTTACGGTGGAATACAGCAAAGGGCAGCCCAAGCGGGTGCATACTGTGTTGGTGAGCACCCAGCATGCGCCTGAAATCAGCCATGATGACATCGAAGCCGCGGTGATCGAACAAATTATCAAACCGGTTATTCCGGTGGAGATGATGGACGGTGGTCCGCGCATTTTGGTTAATCCCACAGGACGGTTCGTGATCGGCGGTCCGCAGGGAGACGCCGGGGTGACCGGACGCAAAATTATCGTCGATACATACGGCGGTATGGGCAGGCATGGCGGCGGGGCGTTCAGCGGTAAGGACCCCACTAAAGTGGACCGTTCAGCAGCCTATGCGGCGCGCTGGGCAGCCAAAAATGTGGTGGCAGCCGGATTGGCAAAGCGCTGCGAGATCCAGGTGGCGTATGCGATCGGCGTGGCGCATCCCCTCAGCATCAATGTGGAGACCTTTGGCACAGGCATCGTGCCCGATGAGCGCATAGCCGCCCTGGTGACCGAGCATTTCGACCTGCGCCCAGGCGCCATTATCCGCGATCTAGCATTGCGCCGTCCGATCTATAAACCGGTGGCGGCGTATGGGCATTTCGGCAGGGACGACCTGGATTTACCCTGGGAGAGGACGAACAAGGTGGGAGTGTTGAAGAAGGCGGTGTAAATTGACAGGATGGACAAAGTAAACAGGATGAGTAGGATGTGCAGGACGGGAATGGAGAAGATAGTAATTCATCTATAATAACCTGTGAGAATGTAAAAAGTTCGTGGCTGTACTAAAAGTAAACTGTCACCCTGAGCGAAGCGAAGGGTCTTTTCACTATAATACATAAAAAGGATGTTTTGCTACGCTCAACTTGGCAAAATCGACTTTTAGGACAGCCCCGAGGTTGGTTAGGGATATAAAGGCTGTAAATTTTGGAAATTTCCTTTACGTTTTTCTTTTGATTCACCAGGATATATTTTTAATTACTATGGAACAAGAAAACCTTGATTTCCGATTTGCAATATGGTTCGATAATTCTGAGTATCATGCTTCATTGGAAAAGCACAAAATATATCGAGTATTGGAAGATGAGAAGGCGGCTGCGGAGGAGGGTTTATGCGTGATCGATGAAAGTGATAAGGATTATCTTTACCCCGGTGAATATTTCATTATGATTGATCTACCCCGTAATATTGACATGGCTTTACAGGAATCTTTTATGCAATAGTGTATTATTAATTGCACACACTGTAATTAAGGATTGGGTAATCAGGAATTGATTGTATTTAATAAAATACCGGGTGTAAATTTAAATACTAAAGCCGATAAATTTCACAATGAAGTCAAACTAATCACGCGTAAAAACAACAAAGGCTTGACTATAATGATGATTTACTCATGTTGAAATAGCGTGTGATTGATAAAATGATCGATACATTTCTTGGGCTTTAATTAAGGATAGAGATTTAGGGTATAAAGATAAACTGTCTTTAAAAAAGGAGGATTAAAAATGATTCCCAAAATCTTCTTTGCAATTCCCTGTGGTGGTTTTTATGACGAACAAAGGAAAATTATTACTCAAGTATGCGATGAGGCAAACATAGACAAAGATCATCGCATCATCATCGATGATAAACCGGGAACAGAAGAATTATGGATAGAGATTTGTAAAAATATTGAGCAGGCTGATTACTTCATGGCAGATGTTTCATCTAAACGACCAAATATCATGTTAGAACTTGGTTATGCTTTAAAAGCCAAATATTAAGATCGGGTAGCCATATTTATATCTAATAATGCCTCTATGTTGCAAACTCTTAGTGATCTCTCAGGAAAGAAATGGCATAAATATTCGAGTATGTCGGAATATAGATCTGAATTATGTAAATGGTTTGAGGAAGAAATTTTTAATGACAAAAACCTTCTTAATAACATTAAGAAAGATAGTATCGAAATAGAAGATCATTTCAAGGATCTTGACAGGTTTTTAAAATTATGGACAACATTTCCAGGTACCCAATGGCTGCTTAAATCGGACGGCTTGCAATTTGCCAATTCATATTATCCTATCATTTCAAATTCCCTGGGATTGCTAAAAAATTATGAGTTGAGATTTAAAGCTCGGATTGAACATGAAAGAATTGGGTGGATCGTTAAAGGTACTATGGATTATCGAAGGAATTTTCCAATTTTTGCGGTAATGTTCAACTTATCGGAAAATGGAATTCTCAAGCCCCATATTCTGTGCGAAGGAACGTGTGATAATAAGTTAGACTATTATCCAAAACCCCCTGAGGAGATCAAAACAAATTTAGATCTAAGTAACCCGCGCGAATTTGAAGTGATAACAACATGCAAAAATGATGATATTACCGTAAGCATAAAAATTAATGAGGAAGAAAAATTTACTCAAAATTTTAATTTTACAACAGATTCGAATTATTCAAATTACTACAATAAAGTAACAGAAAAACACGGGCAGATCGGATTTCGCTGCGCCGGTTGGGGACCAGAAACGGGTGAATGGGGCGAAGTGGCTACTGTCAATTGGGTCAAAGTTAGAGAAATTGAGCAGGATGAAAGCAATGAAAGTCAAGGCAGCTTTGTTTAAATCAAGTCTATTGATAAAAATAAGTATCCAGTGTTAGTAATCGTGGACATAACTGTCAGGAGTTATTGATGACCATCTATACCACCCACTCTCAAGCACGCGCTAACCTAGCCAGCTTTTTTATCTTCTGTAACCAATGACCGAGAAATCGAAATAATTAGATGCCGAGGCAAAGAAGATGTAGAATTAATTTCTGTCAGTGAATTGGAAATCTAGCTAGAGATTGCCCACTTATTACGCTCACCTAAAAATGCTTAAAGATTATTGTCTGCCTTAGGGCGAGTTTTGAAGAGGCAAGGCAGTGGAGTACTGTAAATTAAAAATCGATAATCATGATTGGTGATTAAGTTATTCCTGTTTTCCTGTCTTCCTTATAAACTGGTTTTTCCAGCCCGTGCGCTTCCAACAATTCAGCATCATTCATCAATGCCTGCGTTTTGCCGTCTGCCACAATGCGCCCCTCGTCCATGATCACCATACGGGGGAATAATTCCTGAACTAGCAGCATATCGTGGGTGGAAGCCAGCATGGTAAGGGGCAATTCTCTGAGCAGGTTGATCAGCGAGCGGCGGGCGCGGGGATCCAAGCCGGAAGTGGGTTCATCCAATACCAGCACCTCGGGCTGCATGGAAAGCACGGTGGCGATGGCGATGCGCTTTTTCTCACCCAGGCTGAGGTGGTGCGAGACCCGCCTGGCGTAACCGGACATGTGTACAGCAGCAAGCGCCTGTTCCACACGCTGCTGCACTTCTTCCGGCGACAGCCCCTGGTAGAGAGGACCAAAAGCTACGTCATCGTAGACGGTGGGCGAGAATAACTGGTCTTCCGGCGATTGAAAGACCAATCCGACCATAGCGCGGATTCTGCCCAGGTTAGGTTCTTTGACTTCCAACCCGCACACGCGCAAACTCCCCTGCCCGCGCAGGATACCGTTGAGATGCAGGATCAGGGTGGACTTGCCGGCGCCGTTGGGCCCCACCAGGGCTACTTTTTCACAGAGCTGGATGTGCAGCGATATATCCTGTAAGGCGCGGTGTCCATCCGGGTAGGAAAATGATAATCGGTCGATTTCAATCGAATGGTGCATGACTTATCAGAATAAAAAGGAAATCATCAATAAAGCAAGCAGCAGCCCTAAGCCGCCAAAGAGGGCGAACCATTGCGCTGGTCGCAATCCGGGTAAATCGAGTGTAAATACTTCTCCGTTATAGCCGCGGGATAACATGGCATTATAGATGTGGTCGCTACGTTCCAGGGCGCGCAGGAATAGGCTGCCCGCCATGCCGCCGGTCACCTGTGCCCGCCAGGCGATGCTGCCGCCTGTTTTTCGATCGGGCAAGCCGGTTTCGCCGCTGCGAGCCAGCCGGGCGCGCATCAGCCTTAAAGCTTCATCGACCAGGACGAACAGATAGCGCCACATTAGCCCAAAGATAGCTACCAAAAGACGCGGAATGTGAATGGCACGCATTGCCATGAGTAAATCTGGAAAAGGCGTGGAAGAAGCCAATACAATAGCGGTTTGAACCGAAATCCATGATTTAAAAGCAATACTGATGAAGCGTTCTAGCCCTTGTGTCGAGGCAGTTAATATCCAGCTACCAGCCATAATACTCACCAAGGAATTGCCCTTGATGGTGAAGATCACTGGTAAGGCTGCAAAAACAAAGGGCAGCGCCAGCAAAGATCGTTTTAGCACGAATAGGAAACCCAACCTGGAGAGAATGATGACCGAAAAAATGATCGCTAATAACAGGATGTAGACCGGCCATACGCCGGGAGAAACAAGGGCGGTGGTGATAATGAACGCCAGAGAAAGCACGAGCTTGACGCGTGGGTCAAGCTCGTGAATTGGACTGGAAATTTCTCTAAACGGATCAAGATAATGGATATGCATATCTTTTTTATGTTGCAGAACGGCGGCGGAAATAAGCGACTCCCAGAGCAACGCCAAATACGATCAATGTCCCAATTATACCTGCAGTGATGGTGGCAACTGCTTCATTTGAGATTCCCGGCATCACGTAATCGGGGATGATATTGTATAACGGAGGTTGGGCAATATCTAAAAAGCCTTTTTGTTCTGCAACCCATTCCAAACCATCGGGATGAGATGAAGCCAGGGGAGAAAGGATTGCCAGAGCAATGGCAATGACCAGCCCTACACCCCAAACAAGCTTCCCTTTGATTGGCTCAAGAGTGGTTTTATCGAGCAAATCATTTCGGGCTGCACGTAGGAAAGCCAGCGCTCCAACCGTAATCAACCCTTCACCAATGCCGATAATGGCGTGGATGCCGCCCATCGCCGGAACGGCGATATTGGCAGGCGAAGTGCCGGAAAGCGCCAGTTCCAGTGCAGCGCATAAAGCGGCGATAAAAATAGACAGCCAGGCAGCAACGAAACCGCTCACAAACAGCCCCCAATTGTTTTTTCCGAACATTTTTTGCAGTGAGGTGAAAGCAAAATATGAAACCGCCACACCTACAACCGCCATATTGAAAAGATTAGCCCCTAACGCCAGAATACCGCCGTCTTGAAAGATCAACGCTTGAATGCTGACCACACAGGTAAGTATTAGCGCGCCTGCCCAGGGACCTAATAGAATTGTTGCAATGGCGGCTCCTAACAGATGCCCCGAAGTGCCGCCAGTGACACTGAAATTAAGCATTTGGCCGGCAAAAATGGCAGCAGCCAAAACGCCCATCAGAGGCACCTGGCGTTCGCCCAAATCTTGGCTGACTCGGCGTAATGCATAACCAATGATGATAATGGAAATGATCCACAAAATAACCGAAACCACCACAGATAAAAAGCCATCTGGGATGTGCATGGGTAAGGGTGCGTAAAACATGATTTCCTCCTCAATTGATTGATTTCACATAGTTATGCTTATTATTCCGATTTATCATCTTTTGCCTGACGGCATTTTTCACATAAACCAAATAAAATCAAATGGTTGGTATGGATAGTGAAATTATATTTATGCGATATGGAATCGAAAAATTCTTTTACCTCGTCGTGCGCAACGATTGAAATATGTCTGCATTCTTCGCAAACCAGATGATGATGTGTGTTGGATACCGCCTCGTAAATCGGCATGGATGCGCCTACATCTGCCACTGAAATCAGCCCATGGTGGGTAAGGTATTCCAACGCGCGATATACAGTCGACATATTGAGCGAAGGCAAACGATGTTTAACAGCATCATAGACCTGAAAGGCGGTCATATGCTTTTGGTTTGCTTCAAGAGTCTCAAGAATAATAGAGCGAGCAGTGGTAAGTTTCGCCATGACTATTGCATATAAATGCAATTGCAATTATATGCTTTATTCCTCGAATGTCAATATTTACATTTTTCGGTGTTAGTGCAAAGTAGTAGAGTCCCCTTTTCGCAAAGTTAAAATGTCCCCTTTGAAGGGACACAAAATGGACAAACTACTAACAATGAGCAAAAGAGAACTAACCCGATTAGAAGTCATGCAGCGGCTGAAGGACAAACGACTGACCCAAAAAGAAGCCGCCCGGATGCTTGGATTGAGCATTCGGCAAGTGAAGCGTTTATGGCGAGCTTACCGGGAGTTAGGGCCTCCCGGATTGGTGAGCGCCAGACGCGGCAAGCCTAGCAATAATCGATTGGATGCGGATTTGGTCCAACAAGCATTGGATTGGATCAAAAAGAAGTATGAGGATTTCGGTCCGACCCTGGCGCACGAGAAGCTGACAGAAGTGCATAACTTACCCATTTCGAGAGAGAGCGTACGCCGGATCATGATCACAGAAGGAATCTGGAAACCCAAACGAGCCAAAAAGCCCCTGACGCACCAGTTGCGGGAGCGTCGGGCATGTTTCGGGGATCTGGTGCAGATCGACGGTTCGGACCATGCTTGGTTCGAAGGACGTGCACCCAAGTGCACCCTGCTGGTTTACATCGATGATGCCACCGGTCAGCTGATGGAATTGTGGTTTGTGCCAGATGAAACCTTCTTTGCCTACTGTGAAGCCACCCGGCACTATTTGGAGCGTTATGGCAAGCCAGTCGCCTTCTACAGTGACAAACATGGCATCTTTCGGGTCAATCAGCCACGCCCCTTGGGAACTACTCCAGGGCTAACCCAGTTTGGCCGAGCCATGCACGATCTGGATATCCAGATCATCTGCGCTAACAGCCCACAGGCCAAAGGACGTATAGAACGCGCTAACCAAACCCTGCAGGACCGCTTAGTGAAAGAGTTGCGTTTACGCGGGATTTCCGATATTGAAACAGCCAACGCTTTCCTACCCGAGTTCCGGGAAGACTATAATCACCGCTTTGCGGTCGCCCCTCGCAGCAACCACAATGCCCACCGTCCTTTGCTCAAAACTGACCAGCTTGATTTGATCCTCACCCATCAAGAAACCCGCACCCTATCTAAGAATTTAACGATACAGTTCAAACATGTCATCTATCAAATCCAATCCAAGCATCCTGCCTATGCCCTGCGCAATGCTAAGGTTACCGTTTGTGAGAATGCCAAAGGGGAAGTCACTATCCTCTACAACAACAAGCCTCTATCCTTCACGGTTTATTACCAATCGCCCCGTCAAGCAGATGTGGTGGACATCAAGTCTCTCGATCGCCACATCAAGTCCCCTGCATCTCCGGCTGCTAACCACCCCTGGCGGCAGTACGGATACCACATCAATGGCAAACCGATTCAACAGGTTACTCCCGATGGCACAGATTAATTGCGGCTGGCAAGTGAGTTTTTCGCTTTGGGCCGAAAACAGGGCTCATACAAAAGAGCAGAGCTGCTCTGGCTCTGCTCTGTCTTCGGCCTCGTGTCGGCGCTCTGGTCGCTCTCCAGCGTTGCCTTATCCTCCGCACGAGTGCCATGATTCTATCATGCCTGTTGACCCACCCTTGGCAAAGGGGACATTTCTACTTTGCAGAATAGGGGACATTTCTACTTTGCATTGACATATTTACATTTTTCGGATTCTATTTTTTAATGGTTTTCAGTTATAATCAGTATCCTGCGTTGATTGTGACAGATTTGCGACGATATTACGACAACCATAAGACAATTCCCCGATATCCTTCACGCAAGCTTTAATTAATATAAATAATTAAGATGATTGCTCAGGCAATTTTGGGAAAGCCCCAAGCAGGGGTGTTTGCAGGTGCTGCGTACCCGTGAACATTTCGATTTCGGAAACTCACCCAGGCTGGCTGAGTAGTTACTGGTATAGGCAGAAATTACCTATTAATAAATATGTTGTGCTTTGATCGTGATTTGTCCATCCTTGACAAAAAACAACCACAAGTATACAATTATTGCAATAATACAATTATACAATATAACAATGATACAATACTTAATTAAATGATTCACATGAATAAAAACGTCCATTAATAGCCTTTTAATTGGCAGAAAGAAAATCAGCGAGAATTATTTTGAAACGATTTATCAAAACAACCGTATATAAAGTAGCACTATCCAGGCTGGTTTTTATGGTCAGCTTCAGACCCAAATAACCAATCCCTGGAAGACGATAAAGTGATGTATCTCCATTATTAAGAATTCCTTGCGATAATGGGAATAGAAAATCAATACTGGAAAATCAAGTAATTTTTTGGAATTTTAAAAGCAATTATCCAAGATATGAAAAGAGGAGCTCTATCATGTCAAAACGTGTTGCGATATTAACCGGCGGCGGCGATGTCCCTGGTTTGAATATGTGCTTGAAAAGCGTTGTCTATAGTTTAATCGATATGGGTTTTGAGCCAATCGGAGTACGCAAGGGCTGGGAAGGGTTGATCAATTACAACCCAATAGCCCCAACTACCTACAGCGAGAATTTTATCGAATTGACTAAAAATATGGTCCGCCCGATTGATCGCACCCCGGGGTCTTTTCTTCATTCTTCGCGGTTAGAGCCTCGTCAGGTGCCGCGAACAAAAGTGCCGGAGCATTTACGTGATCCCAAATCTGAGACTCAAGATCTCACCAAGCATATCATGGGTGTATTGAACAAGCTCGATTTTCGGGCATTGATTGTGATTGGCGACGATGATACCTTGCATTACTCGGCATTTTTAAGCCAACAAGGTGTGCCGGTTATTGCTATTCCCAAAACTATTCATAATAATATCCCCGGCACCGATTATTCCCTGGGTTTCAGCACGGGTTTAGCTCGCGGGGTTGCGTTTATTCATGAGTTGCGCGCTTTGGCAGGCTCTCGTGAACAGATCATCGTCGTTGAGACTTTTGCTGCAAAATCTGGGTATAGCACTTTAATTATGGGCTTTCTGGGCGGCTGCGACCGGGTGTTGATCCCAGAGGCACCCTATGATCCAGAACGACTGGCTAAGCTGATTGTTCAAGACCGGCGGCAATCGCCCGCCAATTATGCTGTTTTATTGATTTGCGATGGAACACAGCCAAGAGAAGATAAACTGGAAAGTTACACTCAAATTCTTTCGAATGGTGCAGGTTTTAAAGATAAATCGGCTGCTTTTATTCGGGAATGGGTATCTTCTTCATCACAAGAAACCAATGTAAGCAGCGGTATGGTATTGGCGGAATTATTATCTAATATCTCTAAAGAAGAAGTGTTTTTACAGCAGTTAACTTACCTTTTGCGCACAGGCTCACCCGATGGGCAGGATTTATTAGGTGCAGCAAATTTTGCATTAACTGCTGCCCGCTTGCTTCGCGAAGAGCGCTATGGGCGAATGGCAGCTTTTATTAAAGAAAAAATGTGGACCGATGTCGATTTAAGTGTGGCTATGCAGGGGGTGAAAACAGTGGATATTGATGCCTGGTATGACCAGGAAAACTACAAACCGAAATTATCGGTGATTTGGTCGTTGGAGAACAAGTAAGTGTTTTTCTTGGAGCTGGTCTGATGAGTAAATCGAATGGTAATAATCATCTGGTTAAATTAATTGATGTAGTAAAAAGCTTTCCGGTGGGGGATAGCGAAGTGACGGTTTTGAAAGGTCTTTCGCTTGAGGTTAAAAATGGTGAGTTTATAACTATCGTTGGTCCTTCGGGTAATGGCAAATCGACCTTGTTGAATATGGTTACCGGTATCGACCGTCCCACCGCTGGTGCAGTGATCGTAACCGGCAAGGAAATCCATAAGATGAGTGAAAATCAATTGGCTGCCTGGCGCGGGCAGCATGTGGGTATTGTATTTCAATTTTTCCAAATGCTGCCATCGTTGAGCATTCTGCAAAATGTGGTCCTGCCAATGGATTTTGCTGGCAAATATACACAAAAAGAGCGCCGTGAACGTGCTATGCAATTATTGGAAATCGTTGGATTAGCCGATCAAGCCAATAAATTGCCCAGTATGGTTTCGGGCGGACAACAACAAAGAGCAGCTATTGCGCGGGCTCTGGCAAATGATCCCGATTTAATCATTGCAGATGAACCCACCGGTAACCTGGATACACGTACTGCTAACGATGTTTTCGATTTGTTTTTAGAGTTGGTTGAGCAAGGTAAAACTCTTATGATGGTTACTCACGATAAAGAGCTGGCGCGGCGCGTTCCTCGGGTGGTTGAAATCATCGATGGCAAAATCACCCGCGATGAATATGTAGGTGGTGCTACCTGGACGGGATATTAAAAGCGATTAGAGGTAAGTTTGAGGCGTTATGGGCGTTATAAATTCGAAGATTTTACGTGAATTATGGAATTACAAGAGCCGTACCTTGCAGGTGGTGTTAATTATTGGGATTGGTGCAGCTGCAATCGGCATGATTATCGGTACCCGCAACCTGGTTATCCCAGGAATGGTGGAGATGTGGCATGCTTTTAACCCGGCGATGATCACGGCTTATTTAACTGAATCGGTTGATGATAACACTCTCGAAATTCTGAAAAAAGTCGAAGGTGTTGCAGAAGTTGAGGGAGCGAACAGCGCGGTTATCGAGTGGCGTTTATCGCCTGAGGATGAATGGAAACAAGGCGGGATTAATTTTCGGGCTGATTATGCAAACCAAAAAATGAATATTATCGAGCTGGTCTCGGGGAATTTCCCGTCTGGTGATTATGGCGCTGTTGAACAGGGTTCAGATGCTTACTTCGGTATTCCAGCCAATGGTGAAGTATACCTTCGAATTAATGATAGGGTGCGTAAACTGCGATTAAATGGAGTGGTTTATAACTCCTTTAGCCAGCCGGCATATTTTGGCGGTACTGCCCAGTTCTATGTTACAAAAGATGTTTATGAGCATTTTCTGGGAGATGATAAGTATTCGACCCTCTATATTAATGCTTCACAATATGACAAAGATAAAGTTAAGGAATTGGGAGATCGGTTGCAAGCCAGGATCAAAAAAATGAATAACGATTCCTATCGTTATATTTCAGATCCAAATAAACATTTTTTCCAGGATCAGCTGGATGGAATTTTTACGCTATTAGGTGTATTAGGAGCACTATCGTTAGTATTAGGTTTACTGTTGGTATATAACACAGTCAATGCCATTATCAGCCGGCAAGTTGACCAAATTGGCATTATGAAAGCCATTGGCGC
>JAAZNS010000269.1 GCA_012798185.1 Chloroflexota bacterium
TACCTGCTCTAATTTCTGTTGTGATCCTTTCTATTCCTTTATTCAGCTTCCCACAAAAGAACTTATGGGTCCGTATTATTGGATATGCAGGTCTTTATATCATTTTGGGATTGGGTTTACTGGTTCATGTTGGTCTGGCAGGTATGTTCGATCTTGGTTTCGCGGCATTTTATGCTATTGGGGCATATAGTTATGCGTTTCTTGCATCACCCAAATATGGTATCCATTTGCCTTTCTTACTGGTGATTTTGATCGCAGGCGGTTTGGCTGCAGTCGTAGGGGTTCTGATTTGCATCCCTGTTCTCAAACTGCGGGGAGATTATCTCGGCATTGTAACTCTGGGATTTGGTGAAATTGTACGTATGTTGCTGATGAACCTTTCTGATATTACAAATGGATCACAAGGGATCATGCAAATTGACAAACCCAATATTTTTGGAATTAATTTTAAAGATAGTACTTATTTTTATTACCTTATTTTTCTGGTTGTGGGAATTTTGTTGTTTCTCCTGAATAGAGTGATCAATTCGCGAACAGGGCGCGCCTGGCTGGCAATGCGTGAAGATGAAGATGTCGCTCAAATGTCGGGTGTCGACATATCAAAGTATAAAATGCTGGCATTTGCCATGGGGGCATTTATCGGTGGATTGGGCGGTGCAATTTTTGCGTCGTGGCAGGGTTCTATCTTCCCGGATAACTTCAATATGAATGTTTCCATTAATATTCTATGTGTTGTTATCTTGGGAGGATTGGGAAATCAATACGGCGTGATACTTGGAGCGATGGCGCTGATCGCCTTGCCCGATATCTTGCGAGGTCTTTCAGATTTCCGCATGATCATTTATGCCTTGCTTTTAATTATTATGATGATATTAAAGCCGCAGGGTTTTCTCCCACGAAAATCCCCTAAACTTGAAGAGAAAACCTTCCCGAATAATGGAAAAGAGGTGCAATCATGAATATCATATCATCAACAAATGTAACCAAACGATTTGGAGGTCTTGAAGCTATTCACAATTTGGATGTTGAGATCCAGGAAGCTTCAATTTCCAGTGTCATTGGTCCGAATGGAGCTGGAAAGACTACCTTTTTTAACTGCATCACGGGATACTATAAACCGGAATATGGAACAATTTTATTTTTAGAAAAAGAAATAACCGGTCTACCACCACATAAGATTGCCGAAGAAGGAATTTCACGAACCTATCAAAACATTCGACTTTTCAGGAGTTTAACTACGCTTGAGAATATTCTGGCTGGTGAACATATTCGTTTACATTGTTCAGTGGGCGATTCATTGATATCTTCAAAACGCTACCGAACCGAAGAAAAAGAATCGCTTTTAAAAGCAAAAAAAATATTAGATTTTGTCGGCTTGAGCGGATGGGGAGATCAGCTTGCCTGCAATCTTTCTTATGGTGCCCAACGGAAATTAGAGATTGCCAGAGCAATTGCCAATAATCCAAAAGTCCTTCTGCTGGATGAACCCACAGCGGGTATGAACCCATCGGAAACGAAGGAAATGATCAAACTTATCCGACGTTTACGCGATGATTTGAATATCACCATAATTTTGATCGAACATGATATAAAGATGGTTATGCAGGTCAGTGAAAAGATCATTGTGCTCGATTTTGGAGCTAAAATTGCCGAGGGCAAACCATCCGAGATACAAAA
>JAAZNS010000024.1 GCA_012798185.1 Chloroflexota bacterium
CTAAGACAGTTGAAACCGCCCCAGCTTTAACGTCCATTCCTTTGAAATTCATGCAGGCGTCGCCAGCAGGTGCGCCGGTATCCAAAACCACCTCGCCAAATTCATAGAGTTTCTTCCCGCTTGAATGACGCGATGTAACGCTATATGAGTGAGCCAATGACGTAACTACGATAACATGCAATCCAGCCTCTTTAGCTTTCATCGCAACTTCGATTGGTTCGGGATTTCTGCCAGAGTTGGATATCACAAAAATGGTTTCGCCCTTTTTAAAAGGCACTCCTCGCAAGAACACCTCGCCAATTCCTTCAATGCGTTCAGCTCTCCCCCATAAGGGATCGACGATCTGCATTATCGGATACATCCCTCCGGCGCGGGCATGAACTTCCTGAGCCAATAGTTGGGAATGTCCGCTGCCGAAAGTATATACCAGGTTTCCGGCAATAAT
The DNA here is from genome assembly GCA_012798185.1 of Chloroflexota bacterium. Classification (GTDB taxonomy): domain Bacteria; phylum Chloroflexota; class Anaerolineae; order Anaerolineales; family UBA4823; genus JAAZNS01. Next base: position 446 of record JAAZNS010000024.1, read on the forward strand.
CGTATCCCCCACCAATGCAGAGGCTTTACGAATATTCTCTGCCTGGTTAATTTCCATTTCTTTTATCAATTCGCAAATTTTATTCAAGTATTCGTTGAACATAAAACCTCTAAATGTCTTCAATCAATATATATCATGATTATAGTAATACCTGAAAATTCAGGCAAGTGAGATTATTGATAAACAACTACTAAGAAAAAAAGGATAAATATGTGGCGGTGTAGCTTTACTGCGCTGCCACATATTCAACTATTTTTCTTCGAAATAATGTTTTGTCAATACTCTAGGCAAGATAACCGGGTTTTTATTCCCGATCATCTTGCCGATAGAGTTAATTAGTTGATACGTGAGGTACTAACCGAATAAACCGATTGCACCACCGATAAAGCCGATCACAAATAACAGTGCAAGGACGGCTACCGGGCTCCAGCCTTTTTTGAGCAGCCAATATGCGAGGGCGGTGACTAATACCGGAAGCATGTACGGTAAAATCGCGTCTAATTGTGCCTGGATATCGATGACCTGAGACACCGCCTCGCCTTGTACGGTGGCAGCAATGGCGGGTTTCCAGGCAACTTTTAGGTTGACAATTGATGGCGCAAATCCGCCGATAACAATTAACCCTACTATTGTCGCAAATTCGGTTATCTTGGCGATTATTCCTCCACCGAGCTGGGTTACAAGGTTAACCCCTTGCTTATAAGCCCAGGTGAACTGCCAATAACGCACCGCCAAGTAGGGGAAGAACACCAGCAAGAGTACCAGGATTGGCCCCAAAGCGCTGCCAGAAAGCGCCATCGAAGCACCGATGCTGAAGATGATGCTGTTGTACAGCGCCCATACCAGCGTATCGCCAACACCGGCTAGAGGACCCATCAAACCCACCTTCAAACCTTCGGTGGTTTCCAGTGAAGCGCCAGCTTCCTCTAGAGCGATATGAGCGCCGATGATCAAGGGTGCACCTACCACCGGATTGGTATTGAAGAAATTCAGGTTGGTGAGAAATGCTTCCTTGAATTCTTCTTCGCCTGGGCGGGTTTTCTTCAATATGGGGAGGATAGAGTAAGCATATCCAACTGACTGCATGCGCTCGTAATTCCAACCGCATTGAAACAGCCATACATAGCGCCAGAAGGATTTCATCAAATCTGCACGAGTAATTTTCGTTTCATTGGTAGCCATGGCTTATCCCTCCGCTGTTCTTAACTTGAGTTGCTGATAGACCAGGGTGATGGCTACGCCAGCAATAGCGATACCGACCAAAGGCATTTTTAGATAGGCAAACATAACAAAACCTATCAGCAAGAAAGCCGGGTATTTTTGAATAGGCATGATCTTAAGCAGCATCGCAAACCCAAGCGCGGGAAGAATGCCGCCGGCTACCGAAATGCCCTTGTTAATCCAGGGGTAGGTATCAAAGAAGGCGGTAATTCCTTTAACCACCGGCTCGCCGAAAGCAACAGCCAGAAAGACGGGTATGGCGCGCGAGAACCCCCATATCATATGGCTGTACCTGACCATCATATTGTCGAAGCCTTTATCATCGCCTTTCTCTGCGTAAGCATCTGCTCTATGAACAAAGATGAAATTCAAAAACCGGTTCAGGATATCAACCTGGGTGAGCAGCAAGGCTGCTGGAATAGCCAGAGCAATGCCAACTTCGAACCCGGAAGTTTTACCAAAATATGTGCCTAAGATTGCACCTACTGAATATTCCGGGATGGTAGCGCCGCCATAGGTATAGACACCCAAAGCCATTAATTCCAGCGTTCCGCCAATGAGCAGACCCATCTTTACATCACCGACAATTAATCCGGTGAAAAATCCAGAGATGAGCGGTCGAAACGCCAGAGTAAACGTTGGGCCAAGAATGTCATACCAGGCATAGTACGCTAAAGCTGCAAGTATTAATGCATATACGATAGTCATAGCCTTTCATTCTCCTAAAAAAAAGAAATCGATTCCAAATTGGTTTTATGACAGTATATTTTGATCGCTTGTAGGGGAATAAGCAACCTCCTTTCTGCTCAAAAAAACTTATGGGAATCTAGTGATTAGTGACGATGGAAAAAAGGGAAATTTTTGGTCACGATCAGCTAAATTTCCATTTACCTTTTTCCAATACAACTTTGGTCATTACAGGTTAGATCGATACATTTTTAATATAGTAATGTAAAGATTAATTCTAAAAGCAGGTGGAGAGCATTTTAAAACCAGGATCAATATTTTTTCCACTCGATTGTTCCTGATATTTTTGTTAATAGATACTGACTATTAAGATACCCGATTTTGGTTTTTTGTCAAGCAATTCAAGTTGTTTTCATTATAATATTTTTCTATGGTTAACCTAAACCATATCGATGAAAGTTTTTCACTCAATTATTATTTTTGTGTACCGTAACAAATAGTGCCATGCTGATCAAAGTATAGTTACCGCACAACATGAATGTGGATTAGTTATTATTTTAACCATTCTCCCAAAAGTCAATTGATGCCTAACCATACCTCAATTTGGTGTTGATTCCCCGGCAGATTAGGCGGGATGATCTCTCCCGAGAAATGATTTCCATCGATGGTAATTTTATTAACTCCTTTGCAAATATGTTCCGGGTTATTTACCTTGATGAAATATGTCTGCCCGCGGAATTTTCGTATTGCAGTGTAACCGTTCCAAAAAGAAGGAATGCAGGGATCGATACGCAAACCGTCATATTCTGGACGGATGCCTAAAATCCACTGAGTAGCTGCCTGGTAGCACCACGAAGCTGCTCCTGTAAGCCAGGAATTGCGCGCCAAGCCAAATTGGGGGTGCTCGTCGCCGAGTATATTTTGAGCGTAAACATAAGGTTCACATTCATAAACCTCGATCATATGATTGCGCGCAGCGGGGTTGATCTGGCAATAATATTGGTAGGCGCGTTCACCGTTGCCCAGAATGGTTTCAGCGATGACCGCCCAGGGATTTGGGTGGACGAAAATGCCGCCATTTTCCTTAGCGCCCGGCGGGAAAGTAGTCACCCCCCCATATTCTGGATTATAGCCATCGAAGCCGGGTGTGGAAAGTTTGATACCGAATTTGGTATTGAGCTTGTTGTAAACGGCTTCCATTGCCATTTTTGCCTTTTCGGGTGGGGCAAAACCGGAAATGACCTGCCAGGATTGGGCATTGAGATAAATCTGCCCATAGGTATTACTGGATGATCTGAGAGGGGTTCCTCCAGCATCCAAATAACGTATGAACCACTTGCCATCCCAGGCTACTTTTCTTACCCGATTTTTCATCGTTTCATAAATAGTTTGATATTCCTTTGCAGAGGTGGTATCTCCCAGGGCAGTGAACAAATCGATCATTTCTAATAGCGCTTTGCCAAACAAATTCGCTGTAAAAAGCGATTCTGCGCCTGCAGGTAAATTGACCGTATCGTTCCAATCAGCAAAACCCAGTAATGGTAAACCATGTTTTCCCGTATCCCGGAATGTAAAATCTAATCCGTTTTTCAAGTGCTGTAGCACCGAGGCCTGATATAGATGCTGCCCTTGTTTATTTTTTTCATAAAAGGGAATGATTTGGTCGAGAAAAGAAAAATCGCCGCTTTCTTTCAGATACATTGCAACAGCCAATATAATCCACAAATGGTCATCGGAATAATAATGCGGACGGTCTTCGTATTCGATCGAATCGCCCATACTGCCTTCCATAGTCAGCGGATTGAATTGGTGCATCGAAGAGCCGTCATGTTTTTGAAATGATAAAAGCGTGGTGAGAAATTCCTTTCCCTCCTGCGGGACAGCAGCCATGATTGAAATTACATCTTGTGAAGAATCGCGAATGCCAATGCCGCGCGAACCCAATCCCAGCTGATAATACGAAAGATAACGGGACCAGGTTTTTGTTACATAGCATTGTCTTGGATTGTAAATATTAAGCATGGCGTTCATGAGCTGGTCTGGCGTATCCACCTGCAAGGCAGCGAGGTATTCATTCCAAAAGGATTTGATGGTCTGAAATTCAGATTCTATTACATTCGGTAATCGAAAACGGTGAATATCATCGAGAGCGTTATCGATATTCTCAATCTGCCCCAGTTGTGTGATCAGGCGGCATGTTTCAGCAGGCTGCAGGGTTCCTAAATGATGAAGCAGCGCGGCGATATTATCACCACGCTGCGCTTGAGTATTATTTAATTCGGGATTTAAAAGACTGAGCGGCTGCTTATAAGTCCCATATTCATTATCACCCAGAAAACTTTTACGATCCGTATCGAAGGACGAAGCAGGATAGTTGGAAGTGAAATAATTGAGCTGCTTTTCCCTATACATAAATGGGAATTGAATGAGTACAATAAATTGATCATCTTTGATTGCCCGGCTTTGCATCGTTTGCGGCACCCAATCTGCGTTCGTAAATTGTTTCAGCGCATCGGGATGGGTATATTCAACCAGCGGGATCATATCAATCGTAATTGGCTGCTGAGACAGGTTGATGATTTGGATATCCCTCAGTTCGCACAAACCATTCAAAGGGACAAAAATCGTTGTCTGGGTACGTATGCCGTAACATTAGCTGATAATCCGGCTGTATCCCAATCCGACATGGCATTCAAAAAGATCTAATGGGTTGAGCGTGGGGACAAAATAAGGCGAAAAAATCCGAAATCCATTTTGATCGTGAAGACGCAAATATAAAGTTTCGCCTTTAAAATCCGAAGAGGGCATTTGCTGGATATATTTCGTGATGCGATTAAAAGTGGGGTCATCTTTGCAGATGAGGGCGCCGCCAGTATGGTCAACAAATCCGCCAAACTGACGTGAGCCGATGTAATTAATCCATTTCACTGGTGTACGCGGCTCAGTGATGACATACTCTCGGTTAACTTCATCGAAATAACCGTATTGCATAAATATCCTTTATATATGAATGAGAATTAACCCTCGCCGAGCAAAACTGAGACATTCACTTCTTTTATATCATTAGGCGGGAGGGGAATAAGCGAACCGTTTATTGGTCTTCCTTCGACTGAAATTTGGATTTTATTACCCTTGCCAACCCGCTGGACCTGAATATTGTATTGAACGCCCCTGAAGATACGCTGTGCTTTAAAACTATGCCAGGAAGAAGGAATAACCGGTGCGACTTCTAGCCCATCGTAAGCAGGGCGGATTCCCAGAATGTGTTGTGAGATGGCGACATACTTCCAGGCAGCAGTTCCGGTGAGCCAGGAGTTTTTCGCTTCGCCGGGGATTTGAGCGTCTCTGCCGGCGATGAGTTGCGCATAGACGTACGGTTCGCATTTGTGGATTTCACTTACCTCTTGACGATACGAAGGATTTATCTGTAAATAATAATCGAACGCCTTTTCCCCTCTGCCAATTTTTGTTTCAGCGATCATACTCCAGGGATTGGTGTGACAAAATAACCCTGAATTTTCTTTGTAGCCGGGAGGGTAAGATGATATTTCACCCAGGTGCAGATAATAACGGGTAAATGCCGGCTGGTGTAAGACAATTCCATCGGGAGTAGCCAGGCGTGTGGCAACTTCATCGAGGGCTTGCTGCGCTCGTCCATCTTCGATGCCCAAACCTGCCATAATGCAGATTCCCTGCGGTTCGATAAAAATTTGCCCCTCCGAGCAGGATTTAGAACCCAGCGGATTTCCAAAATCATCATAAGCTCGCAGGAACCAGCTGCCATCCCAGCCTGATTTCCAGATTATATCCTTCATTGATTCGGCTTTTTGATGGAAAATTTCTGCCTCTTGAGTATTTCCAATATGTTTGGCAATAGCGGTCATTTCATTAAGCGCGAGAATGAACAATCCAGCGATAAAAATGCTTTCAGCCACTTTGCCGTCTTTATTGGTAGTGGTTTGAAAGGATTGTCCGGGGGAATCTGAAAAGCAATTCAGATTCAAACAGTCATTCCAATCTGCGCGCCCGATCAAGGGCAATCCATGCGGACCTATACGGTCCAGGATATATTGAATCGAACACTGCAGATGTTCATAAAGAGGCGCTTCGGTTCCTGGCTTTGAATCGAAGGGGGTTAATTCATTCAAAATTTCCCAATCACCAGTTTCTTTGATATAAGCTGCCACAGCCAGCACCAGCCAAAGCGGATCGTCGTTAAAGTTTGTACCTACATCATTATTCCCTTTTTTGGTCATGGGCTGGTATTGATGATAAGCGCCGCCGTTTTTCATTTGCGTTGATGCCATGTCGAGCAGCCGCTGGCGTGCTCGCTGGGGAACTAGCTGTACGAACCCTAGCAGATCCTGGTTCGAATCCCGAAACCCTATACCGCGCCCTATTCCGCTTTCGAAATACGATGCCGAGCGGGATAGGTTGAAGGTGGTCATCACCTGATATGCATTCCAGATATTCACCATTCGGTCAGTGTGTTCATCGGGAGTGGATACTTGAAATCGATTTAGAATATTTCGCCAATAATCCTTTAGTTCATTAAACGATTTCTCCACTTCACCAGGGGCAAGAAATTGTTTGATGACTTTTGAAACCATGCGCCGGTTAATCATTTGCGATTCGGGTGGATCGAATTTATCGTCTGGGGGATTTTCGTAATATCCGAGCAGAAAAATGACCTTTTTCTGTTCATCAGACTGCATGGTTAATTTTATATGATGCGATCCGAAGGGCTGCCAACCGCAAGCAATTGAATTGCTTGAGACGCCCTTTTCGACGGCGATTGGTGATTCCCAGCCGCGGTAAGCGCCAAAAAATGCTTCTCGTTTCGTGTCAAAACCCGCCAGGGGTTCAGAGCAGGCGAAGTATGCGAAATGATTTCGGCGTTCGCGATATTCTGATTTATGATAAATTACTTCATCAGCAACTTCGACTTCTCCGATAGAATAATTACGTTGAAAGTTGGTTGCATCATCTAAAGCGTCCCATAGACAAAATTCAATCGCTGAGAAAATCGAGAGATTGGCTGGTTGATTTCGATGATTTGTCAGCGTAAGTTCCCAAATTTCCAGGTCTTGTCCTAATGGCACCAGATATCGGATTTCAGCCTCGATTTGGACAAGGCTAGAATGGATAATTGTGTATCCAAAGCCATGCCGGCATTGATATTCATCCAGTGATATACGGGTAGGCTGCCATGTGGGAGACCAATACAAGGGACTAGAAGAATCTGGAGATCCATCATTATCTCGGATATAGAGATATCTGCCTCCTGTGTCTAGAGGTACATTGTTATAACGGTATCTTGTCAACCGACGCAACCGGGCATCTTTGTAAAAGGAATAACCTCCAGCAGTGTTGGAAATCAACCCAAAATAATTTTCACACCCTAAATAATTTATCCAGGGTAAGGGCGTATCAGGCTGTGTAATTACATATTCACGGCGCTGGTCATCGAAGTAGCCAAAGCGCATAATGACTCCTGTAGATAATATTGAAATATTACGGGTAATTTGAGCTTTATATTCTCAGGAATGCCGATAATATCTTTACAATCCGGAAAAATTGCTAGCAATTACCACGTTAAAGATCGTCTTATTAGAGAAAATCAAATAATCGTTTACGGTTTGTAACCGAAGCAGGCTACAAAATGATCTTCTGCAATTTGAACTAAAGGAGGAGGACTTTTTGCGCATAATTCATTCTTTTCGATTGCGGAGCATCGCTCGTAATAAACACATCCTCCAGGTTGCATTGTTCGGTCAATTTTCGCTTCGACATTTTCTTGCCATTTCATATCCAGGCGGGGAACCGACACCATAAGCATTTTGGTATATGGATGAAGCGATTGATAAAATATTTTATCGGTCGCGCCCATTTCCACCACGTTACCGCGATATAGGATAACCGCTTTCTCGCTGATGTAATAACTTAGTGAGAGGTCATGGGTAATAAAAAGAATCGAGAGTCCTCGGGATTTTAAATCGGCTAATAAATTGAGCACATCAATGCGTGTGGAGGCATCGAGCATACTGATGATTTCATCGGCTACAAGAAATTGAATATCCAATAATAAAGCTCGGGCGATTAAAAACCTTTGCAGTTGTCCACCACTGAGCTGGTGGGGGAATTTATTCAAAACAATATCTGGGTTTAATCCAACGGTTCTTAACGAATCCTCGACTTTTATATTCCAATCTTTTCCTGAAACATCCGGATAAAATTCGTCATGAATGATTCGGAAAACCCGATCGGCTTTAAAGATTGGATTATAAGAACTGAATGGATCTTGAAATACGCCTTGAACTTTTCGATAATAATTTTTTAAACCGTTATTTTTTAGTGAGGCGATGTTTTCACCATTGAAGAAAATGTGTCCTGAAGTAACCGATATAAGCCGCAGGATCATTTTACCAATTGTACTTTTACCGCTGCCGCTTTCACCGATGAGCGAAACGACTTCGCGGTCTTTTATATCAAAACTGACATTGTTTACCGCACAAAGCTCCTTACCTCCAAATGTGCCGATTTTATATATTTTCGATACCGAATCTAGCTTAAGCATATGGGGCGCCTTCCTTCCAACAGGCAAGAAAATGCCCTTGCTCAATTTCGACAAATGGCGGCGTTTCCAGGCACTTTTCGAACGCCAGCGGGCAGCGATCTCGAAATCGGCAGCCAACAGGAGGGTTAAGTAAAAGTGGCGGCGTGCCGGGGATGCCAGTGAGCTTTTTTTCAGAATGTTTTACACCAACCTTGGGTAAAGAAGAAATGAGCAACTTCGTATATGGATGCAAAGGAGAATGAATAATCGTTTCTTTGGAGGCTTTTTCAGAGAGCTGACCCGCGTACATGATCATTATGCTGTCGGCAATTTGATAGAGGATCGAAACATCATGGGTGATAAATATCACACTTTTCATGCAGCCGCAGTCTCTAAATTTAACGATCATCTCAGCAACCGATTTTTGGGTGGAAACATCCAAAGCGGATGTAATTTCATCGGCGATCAGTAAAGACGGATTGAGCAAAGTGGATAGAACCATCACTATCCTTTGCTTCATCCCTCCTGAGAGTTCGATGGGGTACATATTTAAAACATCATGAGGTAATTTAACTTTATCCAGCCGTTCTTTGATGACCGATAAAAGCTCTTTATAATTGATTTTTCTGGATTGCAGCAGTTCTGAAATCATTTTACCGATTTTGCGGGTTGGGTTCATGGCGTTCATGGCATATTGCGGGATGATCGATATTTTCTTGAATCTGAATTCGTTCATCCGTTCTATATCCCACACTGGTAATTCTTCGCCATCTAAGGCAACCTGCCCTTCGATAAATTTCATAGGCGGCGCAAGATAAATCAGGCTATTGCCAAGTGTCGTCTTGCCGCAGCCCGATTCACCTGCCAAACCCATAATCTCACCATCGCCAAGGTTAAAATTTGCATGTTCCAGCGAATGAACTTCGCCGCGCAGTGTTTGATAATATACCGTGAGATTTTCTACCTGCAAACTCATCTTGTCACATTTCCCTGAGTTTTGGATTGAAAACTTCGTCCAGCCCAACATTAGTGATATAAAGTGCGCCAACTATTGCAGTAATTGCTAAACCCGGCGGAATAAACCACCACCAGCTGCCCAGGATTAAAGCACTCCAAAGGACTGCCATATTCATCATTAATCCCAGTGAAATCGTATTGGTCGGTCCAAGCCCGATGAAATCCAATGTTGCCGCTGTGAGGATAGCACCGCCAAATTGAAGGATGAAAACCAATAACAAGTAAGACATCATATTGGGGGCAATCTCGGAAAAGATGATCTTATACGATTTCATTCCGCTTATTCTTGCCATATCCACAAAATCCCTGACGCGTAATGAGAAAGTCTGTGCCCTTACTGCTCTGGCTACCCAAGGCCAGCAAGTGAAGCCGATGAACAAGCTTTCGGTTAGAATGCCGCGGACTTTTAGGTATGCGGCAATGATAAGCAGCACTGCCAGAGTGGGGATGACGAGAATGATATTCGTGAGCATATTTAGGGTCTCATCAACAATACCGCCCCAATAACCGGCTGTAAATCCGATGAGCAACCCAATTAGCATACCCAAGCCGCCACCAACGATGCCGACGATGAATGTAGCTCTAAGTCCATAAACCACTTGTGTAAAAACATCTTCGCCAAAAGTGGTTGTCCCGAGCCAAAATTCTGAAGAAGGGGGAAACGCACCCGAAGTGACAAAATCATTTGGTTCGTAAGGTGTTAATTGAGGACCAATGATCGTGAGCAATATAAAGAACAGGAGGATCGAAACACCCACTCGTAATTTCGTATTGCGCAAGGCAAAAAAGAGCATTTCGTGTTTTTGAGATCGAGCAGTCATGCGGTCTCTCCTTGCATTCCTGCGCGCATTCTTGGATCGACGAGCAGATAGACAATATCAATAATAAAATTCGCGGCTAGAACGCCGATGATGATGAAAAGAAAACATCCCTGAAGGAGGAAATAATCTTCATTGTGAATAGCCTGTAAAATTAAATATCCAATGCCTGGATAAGCAAATACTACCTCGGTTGCTAAAGCGCCGGCAACGACCTCCCCAAGCTTGAGCGCCAAGCCGGTAATTTGGGGAAGTATCGCATTATTGAAGGCATATTTACGGATTAATCTATTTGGCGACCCTAGGGTTTTGAGGTAATGGGAATAATCCGATTCGAGCTCATAAATAATCATATTCCGCATACCAATTGCCCAGCCGCCTAATTGAACGATGAAAAGCGAAAGGAAGGGTAAAACCCAGTGGGATAATAAGCTCCCGATAAATGCAAAAGATAAATTTGGCTTCATTGCAAAGCTGTAACCACCCGCTAATGGGAAAATGCGAAAAACAATACAAAAAGCCCAAGCCAGGATGATGCCAAGCCACATATACGGCGTGGCAGAAAGAATGTAGCTGAATGGTAAAAGCGTGTTATCGAGCTGTTTGCTGCGGGCAGCAAATGCTCCAAAGTTATTACCGATGATCCAACTTAGCAATGTAGAAGGGATTAGGAGAAATAAATCATAGGGAACAGCACCAGCAATCACTTTAGAGACAGGCGTGGGAAACAAGTAGATACTGATACCCAAGTCGCCCTTGAATAATGACGCCCAAAAATTCAGATATTGTTTCCAGATCGGCTGGTCTAAACCAAAAACCCTGGTATAGTAATCGTACATGGTCTGTACTGCACTGCCGCGTAACCCGGCGCGGGAAATCAAGATATCAATAGGGTTGCCGGGCATAAACCTGGGAATACACCAATCCAAAGTGACTGCCACAAAAAAAGTGAGCAGATAGATGAGCAGTTTTCGCCTGAAATAGCGTCCCACATTACCTCCAAATGATCAAGAAAAGGGGCTGCCCCTCCTCCGTAATTTGAGGAAAAGAGGGGCAGCATAGAGTATATGATTATGGATTTTCTGCTAGTTTCAGGTCAAGCAGCATCAAACCGGCGGTCATATTCCAGTATCCTCTCCAAGTTGCGTGCAGGTAATGGTTATCGCCTTCAGCTGCCGACGGCCAACCGGTCCACACTTTGGTGCTGGTTTGTGCCCATAACCCGTTATACCACAACGGGATGGTAGGCAGGTCGGTGAGGGTGATTCTTTGCAACTTCGATGTAATGGCTTTGATGCCTTCGTCATCGCCAACTTTCACCTGGTCGAGCTGGTCGACGAGATCAAAGGCTTCCTGATTGTCATAACGTCCGTAGTTACCCCATTGGGCTGTCTCGATGGTTTCCAGCGGGTGTTGGAATATCCACATGTAGTATGAGTAAACGGTACTGCTCAATTGAGCTTCGTTCCGGATAGACATATCGAGGGTACCCTTGAGCAGGGAGTCAAGCCATCCGCCGTAATCGGGATATTCTGGAGTTACCTTTAAGCCAATTGCTTCAGCATTACGGGAGATAATCTGAATGGCTGCCATCCAGTCAGTCCAGCCGCTGGGGCAGGTGATCTTCAGGTCGATCTTCGAGCCATCGGGGGCTTCGAGGAATTTATCGCCATCTACATCTTTGTAGCCGCCATCTGCCAGAATTTGCTTGGCTTTTTCTGGGTCGTATGTCCAGCCTAGTTCTTTGACCAAATCCTGATCGATATATTTCTCCCAAGAGGGCATCAAGCTTGTCGGATCGGCAGCTTTAACCAGCCCGGCATAATCGTTTTGAACGATATCATCGACATTGATTGCGTATGCCATTGCTTTGCGGAAGTTAATATCGTTCATAGGCGCTTTCTGCAAATTGAAGATCAACTGTACGGTATTGGCAGGGATCATGTAGGGTGCATCGGGGTAGTATGTCTTAATACCATAGCCGCCTTTCACCAGAGAAGCTACGCCAGGCAGGAAGTTGTTATCCAGGTCGATGCCGCCTTGCAGAACCAGACCTAAACCAACATTATTGCTGGGAACGACGATATCGACTATATATTTGGGGGCGGGGGATTTGCCGAAGACTTTGGTTCCCCACCAATTGTCGTTGCGCACCAGAACGGCGCGGTCCTGATCCATTAATTCAGCCATATACATACCGCTGCCGACTGGATTCTCATTTGCCCCGCCGGTGATATCTTCTGCTGTTCTGCCTTCCCATAGATGCTTGGGGACGATAGGTACCTGATACATGAAGTAGAAGCCGACTTCCTGATAGGGTGGATTATCTTTGAAATTAAAAACCAGGGTTAGGTCATCGACTTTTTCAATGGAATGTAAGGATTTCCACATATTTTGGAAAGCCAAACCCGCTTTATAAGCGCCGTTCGGATCAGCAAGCTCGATGGTGAATTTTACATCGTCGGCAGTAAGAGGCTTTCCATCAGTCCAGGTAATGCCATCGCGCAGTTTGACTTGCCAGGTTGTATCATCGATCCACTCGCCCGATTCAGCCAGCCAGGGAGAGAAGGTATCGGCTAAGGGATCGTAAATGAACAAGGTTTCATAGATCAAGCCAAGTGTTCCGATAGAATAACCTCCCCCATTCCAGGGATTCCAGTTCGATGGAGGTCCCCACTGAACACCGGTGGTGTAGAGGGTTTCATTGCGCGGGTATGCTTCTGCAGAAGGGGCAGGAGTCGCCTCAACGATAACCTGCACCTCTTGGGTTTTAATCACCTCTTTTTCTACTTCCACCGTTTGGACGACGACTTGTGGAGTAGGGGTTGCACACCCTGTCAAAGCCAGGCTAAGTAATAACATAAAGCTTAGGGCGGTTAAAACGATCTTACGCATATTCTTTCTCCTTTTTTAATATACTTGGTTTACCCAAAAAGAATAAGAGTTATACGAAAAATGTTGAATTTCCACCTCCTCCTATCAGTTCAATCAAGCGTCCCAGGATATGAGAGCGCTCCCAATGATAAGTAAAAAAACCAAAATCGATGCATATTCATTTATTTCTTCCTCGATGCTCCACAGGAATTACGGATGATTAATTCTGTATCCATGATGATCCGCCGCGGCGGTTCGATGCCGTTCTCGATTAAATCCAACAAAATTTCGACTGCTTTAACCCCAAATTGATATACCGGCTGCCGAATAGTTGTCAGACGCGGTTCGGGAAGCGTTGCCAAGGGCAGGTCATCAAACCCAACAAAGGCAATATCTTCAGGGACGCGCAACCCAGCTTCTCGGACAGCCCGCATTGCGCCTATCGCCATAATATCGGATGCGGCAAACACCGCATCGGGCTTGTGGGGCATCAATTTCTGCATGGCGTAATATCCGCCTGCCTCGGTGAAATCCCCCTCGACGATCAATGATTCATCAATATTTCTACCTCGCTCACTTAACGCCTTAATATAACCCTCTTTTCGGTCGATCGAGACTGTTCTGGTAGGCACTCCGGTAATGGTGGCAATGCGCTGGTATCCTAGCCGGATCAGGTGGCTGACCGCAGTAAACGCGCCATTGATGTTATCGACATCGATATAACTGACATCTTTGTTATAAAAAGGACGACCGATAATTACCAGAGGAATATGTGATTGGATCACTTGTTCGGTTAATTGATCGCCTAATTGATCCGATTGCAGCAGGATTCCATCGAGCAACCCTTTGCGAGATACGCGGGGGAAAATTGTCTCTTCATCTTCTTTTGTACTGATAAGAAAGAGACCTAATGTGTAATTATATTGATTGCAAGTCTGGGCAATACCTTGGGTAAGCCGGGGGAAATATGGGTCAGCGAAAAATGAACTTACACTGCGGGGGAGCACCAATCCCAGCATCCAAGAGCGTTGGGAGGCGAGAGTGCGAGCTGCTGCGTGGGGTTGGTAACCGGTCAGGCGGATGACTTCTTTAACTCGTTTACGGACCTCTTCCCGAACGTTGGGATGATCGTTAACCACCCGGGAAACAGTTGAGCGGGAAACACCGGCTTGTTTGGCGATATCTTCGAGGGTAAGATTTGACACGGAGAAATCCTGATCAAGAAGAGACCGAAAGGCAAGGGAAGTGATCTGCCCGGATATTGGAAGCGCTCCCAATATCTATTAATCATTATATATGAATTTTTGCTAAAGTCAACACCTAAAATGGATATTTCTCTCAATAAATGGCTTAATTATTGGTTATTTCCCACAAAATTATCAAATAATTGATATATAATTATTATATTATTGGATTTATTTTCTAGTTATAAGAGCGCTCTCAATAATATTCGCGTCATATCTCGTGGTTATTTGCATGATGGATTTTATTGTATCAGGAGATATATACCATGACTTTTTACTCTTTGCCTAATATCCCTTGGCAAGATCGGCCTGAAGGATGTTCTGATGTGGTCTGGCGGTACGATGCCAACCCGATTATTCCGCGCAATTTGATCCCCTCGTCGAACAGTATATTCAATAGTGCAGTTGTACCTTGTTCCTGTAAATTTGCAGGGGTTTTCCGCTGTGATAATAAGAAGCGAGAGATGAATATCCACCGCGGCTTCAGCGATGACGGCATCCATTGGCAGCTGGATAACAATCCTATTCAATGGCATTTCGAGGATACTGAACTCAGCCATTTCCAACATCGTTACGACCCCCGCGTTGTTTGGCTGGAGGATCGTTATTATGTCACCTGGTGCAATGGATATCACGGCCCCACCATCGGCATCGGTTATACCTATGACTTCGAGACGTTTCACTTCCTCGAAAACGCGTTTTTACCTTTCAACCGTAACGGCGTGCTCTTTCCGCGAAAAATCAACGGCGCTTACGTTATGCTCAATCGTCCCAGCGATAATGGGCATACACCTTTTGGTGATATTTTCCTCAGTCAGAGCTGGGATATGATTCACTGGGGCAGGCATCGTTTTGTGATGGGGGTGAAAGATGGCTGGGAAAGCACCAAAATAGGTGCTGGACCTATCCCCATCGAAACACCAGAGGGATGGCTGCTGTTCTATCACGGCGTGCTCACTTCCTGCAACGGTTTTGTTTACAGCTTTGGCGCAGCATTGCTGGATTTGGATCAACCCTGGAAAGTGATTGCCAGGGGCAGTTGTTTTCTGATGTCTCCTCAAACGTATTATGAATGCGTAGGCGATGTGCCAAACGTGGTTTTCCCCTGTGCAGCGCTCTATGATCAACCCAGTGGGAGGCTAGCGTTATATTATGGCGGGGCGGATACGGTGACTTGTTTGGCTTTCGCGAAAATGGAAGAAATGCTTGAATTTGTAAAAAGATAAAAAATAAAAAACATTTATATGGAGGGGGTAAGTAATGATTTCCTTGCTTATCAATTTGCATTGTGTGAGAAAAATTATCTGATTACCATAATCGGGATATTAAATTTATAATCATGGTGGAATCTATAGAAAGCTAACTGCTCAACCAAGCATGAGTACACCTCAAATGCTTGATTTTTTCAAACACTACCTGATCAGTCACATATAAAATAATCCTTTTTAATTTTGATTAATGAATAATCTACGATGAGGTCAGTTTAGGAGTTAATTATGCTCGAAAAAATCGTCTGATTGGTTTTGGGGTGATGGGAAGTAACCTGGCGGTGAACCTGGCACGTCATGGATTTTCAGTGGTGGGTTATGACCTGGACGCAGATAAAATTCAAGCCTTAACGCAGGCTGCGACGGAAGGAATGCACATAACCGGCGCTAAGACTCTTTCAGAACTGATCGATGATCTGGATGCTCCCCGATGTATCTTGCTCATGGTGCCTGCTGGACAAATTGTGGATGATGTCATTGTCCAACTGATGCCTCTCTTAACCACAGATGATATCCTGATTGATGGCGGAAATTCCCATTGTAAAGATACCGAAAGATGCATTAAAACCTTATGTGGACAATGCTTCCACTTTGTGGGAATGGGGATTTCGGGTGGAAAACAAGGTGCTTTGAGGGGTCCTTGCCTGATGCCGGGCGGAGAGTACGTTGCCTGGAAAACAATTGCTCCGATGCTTCATCTTATTGCCGCAAAAGCCGGGGATGGGCAGCCTTGCGCCGCATATATTGGTCCGCGGGGGGCGG
Source organism: Chloroflexota bacterium (assembly GCA_012798185.1). Lineage (GTDB taxonomy): Bacteria > Chloroflexota > Anaerolineae > Anaerolineales > UBA4823 > JAAZNS01. The sequence continues at coordinate 16,893 of JAAZNS010000024.1, forward strand.
GCTGCATTATCCGGTCAGGCATTTTGGAAAGAATCATGGCAGCCTTTCGACAGAATCCAAATCTCTCCAACCTGATGTTGGATGATATATTTCGGATTGATTTAGAGAATCACATAGAATCGTTACGTTTTGTTGTGCAGACTGCGATAGGACCGGTAATTCCCATTTTGGCACTGAGTGCATCGCTGGGTTACTTTGATGCTTACCGCAGTGAGCAATTGCCGGCAAATTTTATTCAGGCAATGCGCAATTATTTTGGGGTGCATACTTACCGGCGGATTGATCGGCAAGGTGTTTTTCACACAGAATGGTATTGATAGGGTGCGAGATGCCAACACCCGTTTGTAATAATTTTCTGGATACCACACATAACAAATAGCGACTATTGATGTACACTAACTTTGTATTCAATCATTTTTCGCCGTAAGAATACTTTTTCAACATTCTCAATAATCAATAACTTGGATAGAAGCGGAAAATCAATATATAATTCTTAATGGTAAAATCGATATCGCATATGATTTATTTTATGCAATACATTCATCGTAAAGAAAAAAGGAGCAACTGATGGCACTTACACTTGATACAACCTTAGGCGAACTCCTCAAAGATCCACAGGCGAAAGCTGTATTAGACCAGCAGCTTCCTGGCGTGTCCAGCAATCCGATGGTGGCAATAGCAGCAGGAATGTCTCTAAGAACTATCCTTGCTATGCCGCAGGCAGCCCAACTTGGTTTAACCAAGGAAAAAGCTGAGGCAATCCTGGCAGAAATTAATAAGCAGATAAAATAAAAGAACAATCTGATCAGCTCTGACAATAATCCTTGGGAGGATATATATTCGAAAAATTAACTGATGGGGGACAGTTGAATATAAAATGCGGGGTAAACCAATATTAATTTAACACGTAAAATCCGTGTTCAATGCTCTTTATTTTTAATGTCGTTAATAACAAAGGTGAAATCGTTTTTTTATGATAGATGAGTGATTTAATCTTGCTAATACTTATATTGGTTTGACACCCTTATGGTAAATCAGCGCTGTTTATGTTTTTGTCAATCGAAAAACCGACCACTTTAATCACGAAAA
>JAAZNS010000025.1 GCA_012798185.1 Chloroflexota bacterium
ACAATACGGGCAGCGGTGTTCTTCAGCGCTCACCAGGTGTATTACAGGTTGCGCAGCGGGTTTTACAGGAACTCTCAAGCGAACCGATGGAAAACTCACTTTTCGGCTGGGCGGATTGAAGCGCAGACGCAATACTTGTCTGGAACGTTCTAAAAACCTGCCCGCTTTTATCCGTGAATAGGAAACTGTCTGGTTTGCCTGGCGCTGCCATTTACGAAAGCGTTGGGTCAGCTGCTTAAGTTCAGGATGCCAGGAAATTATAGAAGATGCTGAAGAAGATGCCGGTTGAGTATCAGTTACCCTTTTTTTCCGAGGCGCCGGTTTTGGCTGCTTTCCCCGTTCCGATACCCGTTCGCCAGGAAGAGTAAGTGGCTCCGAACTTGCGGGAGGCTTGACCGGCGCTACCTTTACCCGCGGTTTCCGCTGTGCAAACAGCGCTAAACAGGCTATTGCACCACTAAACAGATTTTGCAGGATGCTCATCCAATCGAGAGCCAGGTTTGTGCGAAATATCGGGCGAAAGCCAATATAGCCATAGGTCAATGCGCCTGATAACCCTAAACAGAAAAATAAGGTCATCGCCGCAGAAAGAATTTGCATCAGGACAGGATAACGGCGCAGTAACCCGCGGACCGCCAAACCTGCTGCCAAACCCAGCCATGCTAGCGCAGTCCAGCGCAATACCACAGGCTGGAAAATTGAATTAGCCAGGAACAGGAAAGGAATGGTCAGGGCAGCAATCACCCCGCTCAATAAAGCAAGCGCCAGTCGCCCCAACAGGCTGTCGGCCAGCTTATCCCAAGGAGACGTCGTTGTCATGGGTGATGTTTGCATTGGAATGATCATCATGGATTTCAATCATGCAGTCTTACCTTGCCGCGCGCTGGGTTGGATTGAATTTCCCCAGCGGGGATTTCCTGCGCCTTTTGAAGCCGCTCTCTGAGAATTTTGCGCGGATGAGTCGCAGAAGGCTCGAAATCTCGAAAATGAAGCCCCTCCTCCAGGTCTCCGGTTAACTCATAAAAGCGGTATTCTTCTGCATTCAAGGCGCGGATGATCTGTAATTTTGGAACACCCAGGCTGGCAAGGCTGCGGTTAAGAAAGGATTCCTGACCAGTGATAATGTGGGTAAGCTGCGCTTCGCGCAAAGTACCACAGAAGGGGCAATGAGCTGCCTCGAAAGTGACCTCTGCCATGGGCAGCAATACTTGCGTGGTGTTCTTGCACTGCGGGCAGTCCAATGAAAGTACCAGTTCCTGATCGAGTTCCACAACCACATCAGCACCCAGGTCGGCGCGGGCAATGCGCAGGATATCCTCAAGGGTGGTGGTTTCGGCGCGGGCAGGCAGCTCGGTGATCTCGCCATAGGTCCAATGGCTTTCGCAATCTTCGCGGGGCAGGTAAGCGGAAGTGTGCATCTCGTTGGTCATGCCGTTAAAATGGATCACCTTACCGGCTTCCACGGGCAACCCATGCAGGAGCTTAAGTGCTTCCTGAGCCTGCATAGCACCTATGATGGAAGCGATGGTAGGGGTGGTGGGCACCTTGCCCAGCAGCACATTTTGACGGGCGAACAGCGGGCAAGAATAACGCACTGCCAGGTCGCGGCGGGCTTGCTCGGTAAGGGTGCATTCGAAGCAGGCACCCTGCCCAGGTACGAAAATCCGCACCAGACCAAGGAGTTCCTGTATGGCACCATCTACCCAGGGTTTATTCATCCAATAAGCGAAGCGGTTGAGCGCCAGCCGGGCTTCGCGGTTATCCAGGCAGCCAATGATAACATCCATGCGGCGGATCACCCCCAAACCCAGGCGGGTAGTAATATCGCCATGGAGATATTGAACATGGATATCCGGGTTTATTTCTTTGGCACGTGCGGCAGCCACTTCGGCTTTACGCCGCCCGGAATCGGACGGGCGGAACAGAGTCGAGCGGCTCAAGTTGGCGGCTTCTATCACATCGAAATCGACAATATAAAGATAACCGATACCCATCAGCGCCAGATTTTTGATCACCTCGTTGCCCAAAGCGCCAGCGCCTACCACCAGGGCTTTTGCCTGGGTGACTTTCTCCCGCTCCCACCAGGAGATGAAATCGAAAGTACCCAGCCGGTCGGTCTGAAGGTTGGGGATATGCAGGGGTTTATCCGGTGAAACCGGAAGACGTCGCGGACCGGTAGGGATTTCGCTGCCGGCGGGGATGGGTTTGGCAGCCTGGGGAGCAGCCTGGCGCTCGCCGCCAGCCAATTCATGCGCCCGGGCGAAATTTTCTTCCCGAATGGGGCAAACAAACCAGCCAATACCGGGGCGGGCTTCGATTAAACGATTGTCTGCCAGCATTTTAAGGGCTTCGCGCAATGTGGAGCGGCTGACACCCAGGGCGAGCATCAGCTCACGCTCGGGGTCGAGCTGAGCGCCGGGTTTAAGGGTCTGGTCTAGAATCGAGGCAGCTAATTTGCCAGCAACGACTTCAGAAAGGGTTCGGTGAGCGATGGGTTTAATAGACAAGAGCAACTCCGGTTTGGTGGTCTGACCTCTATACCGGATGATACCGCTTGTCTGTAAATGAAGCAATAGTACTATAGTACTATCTGACACTAAAATCTTTCGGTTGACACTTTTAGGATCCGAGACGGTCTGTCTGCTTTTAAATCATCGGTTGAATACAACAGCTTTTAATAAATCTATGACAAGCATGTCATTCTGAGGAGCCCGCCAGGGCGACGAAGAATCTGCACCCAAATCCATTAGATTCTTCGCCTCGCTCAGAATGACCGTATCCTTCTGACTCGCAGCTGCACCCGATCATAAACACAGACAATCTATCTGTTTTTAAATCATCGGTTGAATCCAATAGTTTTTAATAAACCTATGACAAGCATGTCATTCTGAGGAGCCCGCCAGGGCGACGAAGAATCTGCACCCAAATCCATTAGATTCTTCGCCTCGCTCAGAATGACCGTATCCTTACGAGGATTTTTAAGTAATATCGCATCCAGCAAATTATCCATAAAAATCCAATCAAGCCCTCTTGATCCTCCCCTTCTCTAAAATAAACGCCTCATCGCACAGGATCTTGATCTCATCCAGATTATTACTCGCCAGCAAGATGGCTGTGCCGCCCTCGCGCAGCTCAATCAGATGTTGATACACGTCCCGCCAGCCAGCCTGATCGATGGCATCGGTGGGCTCATCCAGAATGAGCACCTGCGGCTTCTCCATCACTGCCTGGGCAATGCCCAGCCGCTGGCGCATGCCGTTGGAAAATGACCGCATGGGCAAGTCGTCCAGGGGGTCGAGGCCCAACAAGCGCATGGTCGCCTCAATATCGGCACGGGGAATTTTATTTTGAATAGAAGCCAGCATTTCCAAGTTGCGATAACCGCTGTATTGCGGTAAGAAACCAGGAGTATCAATCAGTGCACCGGTGGAAGGTGGAAAATCGCAATCAGTGCCTAGGCGCTTACCCAACACGGTCACCGAGCCGCTCGTCGGTTTCATCAAACCGCATAAAATGCGCAGCAGAATACTTTTTCCTGCCCCGTTAGGCCCGCTCAATCCGTAGATTTGCCCGGCAGGTACTATCATACTGATATCATCAAGAACAGTTTTATTTTTAAAAACTTTGCTTACGTGCTCCACAAGGATGGCTTCAGAGATCGTTTCATTTTGCATTGGTGTCACTCCCAAGTATAAGAATCACGCTTCAACAGCAATAAAATCTTGTTGTTTAACAAGCGTCAATCCGGCGAGGATTAGTAATAACGCTCCGATTACCCAATAGAGAATCGAAATCAAAAGAGGGATATTCCTGATCGGGAAAACACCCGGTGTCAGCTCGAAATGGTGGGTGATCAAAAAATATATCCACCAGGAAGTGACACTGCCGGCAAAGTGTGTTCCGATATACCCGCTAAGCAGCACCCCTGCGCCCGCCAAAAACCCCACAACATTATGACGGGCGGCGAGGGTTGCTGTCATGCTGATCAAACCCAGGCAGAATAAACCTAAAACAATCAGCGCCACCAGATTGATAAAGGTTTCCAGAGGGCTTAGCAGCATGGTTTCCT